>JALOKO010000140.1 GCA_025456495.1 Bryobacterales bacterium
CCAACGCCTCCCGATAGCACCGTTCGGCTTCCGGGAAGCGCTTCTGCCGTCGGAAGGCCAACCCGAGGTCAGACAGCGTGTAGCTGATATCGAACGGTCTTGCCTGGATGCTGCGTTCAATCGCCAGCGCCTTCTGGTAGCGTTCTATCCCGCCATGCGCATCACCACTGGCCAGCAGCAGGGCACCCCACCGCTTCAGCGCAAAGGCCTTCTGCGAGAAGTCTGGATTGCGAGCATTGTCATAGGTTTCCACCGCCTGCTGGTAGAGTGACATTGCTGCGCCGCGATCCCGTGCGGTGGCCAGGAAAGCCAGTTCCGCATAGGCGTAGGCCAGTGAATCCGAGGCGTCCTGTCGCGCCAGGCGAGGCACCAGGGCCTGCAGCTTGCGGTCGTAAGCATCGGTCCTGGCCTCCTGCGGTAGGGATCGTTGCACGCGGGCCATGCCTGCGTAGAGCGACACCAGCATCGGCAGCGCCTCCTTGCTGCCTGCCGCATCTGCCTGTTCGGCAAGCCCAATGGCCTGACGATAGCTGCGTGCCGCACTTTCCGGATCTCCCAGATTACGGGCGGTGGGTAGACCTTGCACCTGGCCCAACAACATCCACGCGAACGCCAGTTCCAACTGCAGCACAGGGTCGCGCTCCTGGTTCGCGCTCGTCTGCTCAAGCAGTTTCACTGTACTCTCAACGATGGATTTCTGGGCCGTGGAAGGCAGGGAAGGGATACTGGCCAGAAGGGAGCGTGCAAACTGCCGGGTTTGCGATGACTGCCGCACCGCCGTGTCCCGAAGCGACTCCGCACGATAGGCCTGCCAGACGGCACCCGCCGTCGCCAGCACCATTCCCACCAGCAACACTGCCGCCAACGGATGACGCTGTATCCGTTTGCGCAGCAGGTACCAGGGATGCGCGCCCATCGCGGTTACTGGGCCGCGCTCCATCCAGGCAGCCAGATCCTGGCAGAGGGCCTCGGCGCTGGGATACCGCTCCTCAGGGGCCTCGCGCAGGCAGAGCGCCACGATGGCCGCCAGCTCGCGGTCTGTCTCGAGTTCTGCCATCCGCAGCAGCAGCCCCAACTGATACAGGTCGCTGGCCGCCGTGATGGGCTTGCCCTGCAGTTGCTCCGGGCTGGCATGGGTGGGCGTCAGCATGGGAAGCTGCGTGCTATCGGTAGCGTTCCATGCCCGCGCGATGCCGAAATCCAGCAGGCGCGGTTCTCCGCTGGCGGTGATGAGGATGTTGCCGGGCTTCAGGTCACCGTGCGCCACAAAGTGGCGATGGGCATAGGCCACCGCCCCGGCAATGGATAGCAGCAGCCGGACGCTCTCCCGCGGCGTCGGTCTGGATTCGCGAAGCCAGACGTCATACGCGATGCCGTCCACATACTCCATGGCGAAGTACGGAAGACCCTCCGCGGTGCAGCCGGTGTCGTAAAGCCGGGCGATGGCGGGGTGTTCCAGCCGGGCCAGGATCGCCCTCTCTTGCAGGAAGGCCTCCAGCAGTCCGGGAACGGCGCGGCCCTCGCCAATCACCTTGATGGCCACCCGGCGGCCGAGCGAGGGGTCCTCGTGGAGGGCCTCCAGCACGCGTCCCATGCCCCCATGCCCCAATTCGCCGCGCACCACCCAGGGCCCCAGCTTTCCGGGAATGGGGAATTGCGGCTCCATGAAGTGGGGTGCGTCCTCGTAGGCCGATAGAAGATCCTCGACACGGGCGATGCGCTGCGGGGCCTCGCCAGTTTGGTGGAGCCACTCCAGGCGCCGTTCCGGAGGCTGCTCCACGGCCAGGGCCAGCAGTTCCGTAATCCGCTCCCAATCCGCGCTTTGCTCGGTCATCGGGAGTTCTCGATATGGGCCTTGATGAACATCCGCGCGGCCAGCCAGTCCCGCTTCAAGGTAGCGACGGAAATCCCCAGGATTTCGGCGCTTTCCTGGGCGGAGAAGCCGCCAAAGAAGCGCAGATCTACCTGGCGTGCCTGCCGCTCGCAGACCACCTGCAAGGCATCCAGCGCGGCGCTGATGGCCGGATAATCCAACCCTTCCGGAGCCGGACTAACCACGGGCCACGCGCCATCTGGAGTACGTTTGCTGCTGGCCCTGGCGCGCGCCCGGTCTACCAGAATGTGCCGCATGATGGTGGCCGCGGCGCCATAGAAGCGCGCACGATCTTCAAAGGACATTCCACGGCTCTCCGCCAGCCGGATCCAGGCTTCGTGGATGAGTTCGGTGGGGTGTAGGGTTGCCTGCGGGCCTTGGGATCGCACGCGATTGCTTGCGATCCGACGCAATTCCGGGTAGATGGCCTCAAAGAGCGCCGCCTGCGCGGAGACATCTCCCGCGCGCCATTTCCGCAGCAATTGTGTGATGTCACCCGGTGCGGGCGCGGCCTGCATATCCCGAGTGTAGCAGCGGTTCCGGGATGGTCCAGCGCCACCCGTTCTGGCTGCTAATGTAGCGCCTCGCACCACCTTCCGTGCGTCCGCATGGCGCAACGCCAGCGGCTTTCCAGGTGCTTCCCCCACCCGGCGCAACCGGTGAGGGGCGGTCAGCGCAGCTCGGCCAGCCATGCCTTTGCCTCAGCGACGGCCGCCAGCGTGGGGGCCTTTCCCAGCCGGTAAAGGAACTTATGGGCGGGCGTTGCGCGCTCCATGGCAGGGTCAACAAACACCACCCGATTGCCCTTGGGCGCGGTTGCGGCGGCAAAGTTCACCTGGCCCGCCACCTCAATGAATTTTGTCAGGCCCTCCCGCAGCTTCCCGTTGATGGAGAACTGGTTGTAAATGCGTTGCTGCTCTTCCTTGGCTGCCAGTTCCGCGTCAGCCGGGTCCGCTGGCCCGCCCGCGCCGAAGCTCAACGCCACCGCGGCAGCTCTGCGAAAGTCCGCCTCATTGCCTCTGGCCAGGGCCAGCGCCGCCTTCAGCAGGGCCATGCGTTGCTTCGGGTCTGGCTTCTCGTCGGGCATCTGCTTGGCGATGTACTCCGCGCTGCGCAAGTCCCCTTCCAGGCTGCTCCGCAGACTGTCGGTATAGTCGCGGTAGGCTCGTTCGGCTGCCGCTCCGGCGCGCATACGCAGCGTTGCCTGCTCGTATGCGGCGCTGGTGATCTTGCGTGCCGAAAGCTGCCGATTCAGCTCATCAGCGCTCATTACCCGCAGCCCGTGGTCGATGCCGCCGTACTGCCTGCGAATCTGTTCGTCGTCTGCCTTGCGGAACGCTTCCGACATCACAATTGTCCGGGCTGCGGCGATGCCGTCCTTCACCACTTTCACCTTGTCCGGGTCGCCCATACCTTTGTAGGCGGCGACGGCCTCCTTCGGTACGCGCGGCGTCATCATGCCTCCGCCTGACGCCAGCGCGCTTTGTACGTTGGATTCCACTTGCTGGCGCGTGATGCCCAACTGCGTCAGGGTTTCCTCCCAGGCCATCGCGCTCATCGCTATCCACAGACACACCACTACAGCCAATCCGCGCATTGCGTCCTCCTTGCTTTCGATAAGGTTCACCTTCCCAAAGGCTCCTTGCCCCATGAACGGAATTGGAGCCAGGAAGGGCTCATGCGTTGGATTGCCATGGCCCGTGTACGCGAAGCTGGCTCCATGCGGCGCGGGCGCGCCAGGAGGCTGCGGGAGTGACCAGAACGAGAGGAGGATCCGCTGCGTGTCGCGGGAGCCCGACAACAGCAGGTACGGTTGTAGTTAGAACTCGCGCTGCACAATGAAATCGGGGATCGATTGCAGAGCGCGTTGCGCGGGGGATTCGGGGAACTGCGCGATCAGCAGGTTGGCCTCGGCCGTGTAGCGTTCGGCCGTCTGGCGGGCATGCAGGATGCCCTCGCGGCTGTCTACGATTTCCAGGATGCGCGCAAACGGCACCCGGCTGTAATCGCGGTCTTCCAACACCTGGGACACCGCGTCGCGTTCCGCGGAGGTTGCATTTTCCAGGGCGGCCAACAGGGGCAGTGTCATCTTCCCCTCGCGTAAGTCACTGCCCACGGGCTTCCCAAGCACCTCTTCGGTGGCGGTGAAATCCAGAATGTCGTCAATCAACTGGAAGGCCATGCCCAGGTTCCAGGCGAAATGACCAAGGCGACGTTCCTCTTCCTCTGTGGCGTTTCCGGCAATGGCCCCCAGGCGGGCGCAGGCTGAGAACAGGCTGGCGGTCTTGCGATCAACCAATTCCACGTACTCGTGGGGTTCCACCATACGCCCGATGAGGCGCGCTTGCAATAGTTCGCCCTCCACCATCTTCTGGGTGAGCGAGATCAGCAGATCCAGCAGGTGGAAGTCTCGCAAACGCAACGCAATCTGGAAGGCCTGCATGTACAGCCAGTCACCCGCGAGGACACTGGTCTGGTTGCCCCAGATGGCGTTGGTGCTTGCGTCGCCCCGGCGCGTTTCAGCCTCATCAATCACGTCGTCATGGATGAGGGTGGCGGTGTGGATGAGTTCCACTACCGCGGCAAGCTGCACACTGGCGGCGGGGTTGCGGCCCGGGAACAATTTCGAGGTCAACAGCACCAGCGTGGGGCGCATGCGTTTGCCGCCACTCTGTTGCAGATGGGCGGCGATCTTGGTGACCGCATCCTCACTGGCAACGGACTCCAGGCGGAACTCTTCCTCTACCCGGAGCAGGTCCTGGTGTACGAGGTCAAAGATCTCCTTAGCCGTGAGGGTGCGACTCAAATGGCTGGTGATGCTCATGAAGCGAATTCCTAGTTTACTGATTCGCTGTCAGCCGGGCAAAGAACAATTCCTGCACGTTTTTCCAGATTGTCTGCTGGAGAGCAGAAAATTCGATGCCCAGCAGTCCGGCGAGGCGCTCCGCGGTACGCACGACATAGGCGGGTTCATTGCGTTTGCCGCGATGCGGGAGGGGGGCCAGGTAGGGGGCGTCAGTCTCCACTACGATGCGATGCAGTGGGGTGATGGAGGCTGCGGCGCGCAATTCTTCGGCCTTGGGGAAGGTAAGCACGCCGCCAAAACCCAGGTGAAAACCCAGCGAAAGGGCCTCAGCGGCCTGTGCGGGCGTGCCGGAAAAGCAGTGAAAGATCCCACCGGGCGCGGCGCCTTGCCAGACCTCGCGGATGCACTGGATGGTATCCTCCCAGGCCTCGCGGGTGTGGATACTCACCGGAATCCGCAACTCCGCCGCCAGCTCCAGTTGGCGGCGGAAGACCGCGCGCTGGATGTCGCGGGGGGAATGGTCGTAGTGGTAGTCCAGGCCCATCTCACCCAAATGCAGCACTTTGGGATGGGTGGCCAGGTGGCGCAGCGCGGCGGTGGTGTCGGCGGTGGCCTTGGCGGGTACGCCCACGCTGGCGAAGACCCGCGGGTAACGCTCGGCCATGCGGATGCCCGCTTCCAGGTCTGGGGGGCCGTCCCCTGTGCCGATGGAGATCATGCAAGTCACGCCGGCGTCCAGCGCGGCCTGCACCACGGCATCGCGGTCGTCGGCAAACCGCCGGTCATCCAGGTGGCAGTGGGTGTCCACCCAGCCGAAGTCCAGCCTGGGCGGGGCGGTGGTGAGCGCCGTCACTTGAGGCGAGCTCCCACGGGCACCTCTTCCAGGAAGGCGGCCAGGACGGGGCTGCCACCCTCCAGCGACGCCGCCAGCAGCATGCCATTGGAGGTGAGCCCGCGCAGCTTCCGCGGGGCCAAATTGGCCACCACGCAGATCTTTCGGCCGATGAGTTGCTCCGGCTTGTAGGCCAGGGCGATGCCGGCCACGATCTCGCGCGGCTGCGCCTCGCCGATATCCACCTTCAGGTGCAGCAGTTTGTCGGCCTTCGGAACCGGCTCAGCAGACAGTACCAGGCCCACCCGGATATCCACCTTCACGAAGTCGTCGATGGTGATTTCATCTGCCAGGGGAGGGCTAAGGGTGACCGTCTCGGACGCAACCGCGGGTGCTTCGGCAGGCTCAGGCTCCTTGCCCAGCAGGCGTGCCTGGGCAACAGCGGTTTCGGCTTCCAGTTCGCGCATGCGGGGGATGACCTCCTCGGGCTTTAGACGGGGAAACAGGGGGGTGTCGGCAAGCGTACCCACGGTGCTGCCTGCCGGAAGCTGGCCCCACTGCAGACTGCTCCAGGCGACATCCCGCACCTGGGAAGGAAGCGTGGAGGAGGCGCCACAGCCCAGCAGGTCCCACAGCCGCTGGGCGGTTGCGGGAAGCACCGGCGCACAAAGCGCCGCCACCACGCGCAGGGCTTCGGCCGCGCCATAGAGGGTGTCGTCCAGAAGGGCGGCGCTTTCGGGACCATCTGCCTTGGCCAGGGTCCAGGGCTTACGCTCCACGATGAATTTATCGACGTGGCTGATGAGGGTCCAGATGCCCTCCAAAGCGCGAGAGAACTCGAACTTCTCATAGCCATCGGCGGCGGTGGCGATGGCCTGCGCGGCAGCGGCGGCAAGTGCGGAATCCTCACCCGCCGGCGGGGCAGGAACAGCGCCGCCGCGGTACTGATGGATCATCGACAGCGTGCGGCTGGCCAGGTTTCCTAAGCCGTTGGCGAGGTCGGAATTAAAGCGCTGCACCAGGGCGTCGTAGCTGAAGCTGCCGTCGTGGCCAAACGGAATCTCGCGCAGCAGGAAGTAGCGCAGCCCCTCAATGCCCATCACCTGATGGATGGGCTCCGCGCGGACGATATTGCCTCGCGACTTGCTCATCTTATCGTTCTCAAACAGCAGCCATCCATGGGCGAAGACCTTGCGCGGGATGGGCCAGCCGGCGCCCATCAGGAAGGCGGGCCAATAGACGGCATGGAAGCGCAGAATCTCTTTACCAATCAGGTGCAGGTCAGCTGGCCAACGGCCCTCCCCATCCACAGCCGTGTAGTAGGAACTCAGCGCGTCAAACCAGACGTAGAAGACCTGGCCATCGTCGGTGGGCAGGGGAATGCCCCACGAGATTGAGCCGCGGCTGATGGAGAGGTCCTCCAGGCCGCCTTCCACAAAGCGCATCACTTCGTTCCGCCGGAAGTCCGGCTGCACGAAATCCGGCTGGCCGGTGTAGAGGTCCAACAGCGGTTGCTGGAAGGCCGACAGGCGGAAGAAATAGTTCTCTTCGGTCACCTCTTCCAGTGGCTGTCCGTTCACGGGAGACACATCGCCCGGCTTGGCGCCCTGAACAAAGGTTTCCTCGCCCACGTCGTACATTCCGGTGTAGGAGCGCTTGTAGATGTAGCCGTTTTCCTGGTTCCGCAGGAAGAGTTCCTGCACGGTCTGCACGTGGCGCGGATCCGTGGTGCGGATGAAGCGGTCCTGGGGATTCGTGTCCGCGTCCACCAGCCCCAACAGCTTCCACTGGCGGCGAAACTCATCGGAGACGATGGTGGTGAACTCCGACGGGGATTTGCCCGTCTTGCGGGCTGAGCGCTCAATTTTCAGGCCATGCTCATCGGTGCCGGTGGTGAGCACCGCGTCAAAGCCCTGCATGCGCTTGAAGCGGCGAATGGTGTCGGCGGCAAGCGTGGTGTAGGTGTGGCCGATGTGAGGCGCGGCGTTCACGTAGTAGATGGGCGTGGTGAGGTAGTACTTGTTGGTTGAGTCGGGCACGGGCGTATCCTTCCCCGCGGTTTCCTGTCCGCCGGGCTCCAGGAGCGACGCCAACGCAAGGCCGCCGCTCCTTGGGTGAACGAAAGCTATTGCGCGCGCTGCGCCAGAAAGGCCGCGGTGGCCTCAGTCAGCACGGTCTTCAGGGCCACCCCGGCGCTGGCTGCCAGGGCGCGACAATCCTCGTACTCGGGCGCGAAACTGTCTGGGCTTGCCACCTTCATGCGGACCTTGCCGAAGCGCGTTTCCACCTCTTGCCAGTGGCGCTGCTGCAGCAACCGGTCAGCCTCATAGGCGCGCACGCCAAAGGTGGTGGTTTCGGCGAACACCACGCGCGAAAGCCGCACCCAATCCTCAGGACGGCACAGCACGGTAAGCTTCACGCCGGGGCGATTCTTTTTCATGTTGACGGGCTGGACGGTAACATCCAGGGCGCCGTCGGCGAAGAGCCGCTCCATGGTGTGTCCGATCACCTGCGGCGAGGTGTCGTCCAGGTTCGCCTCCACCACGCGGACGCGACTGGCTTCCGGGATGCTGCCATCCTCGCCAATCAGCACGCGCAGCAGGTTGGCCATCTCCTTGAAGTCTTTTGAGCCGGCGCCGAAGCCGCTGGCTTCGATCCGCATGGCGGGCATGCGGCCAAACTCCGTACCCAGGGCGGCTACCACCGCGGCCCCGGTGGGCGTGCAGAGTTCGGTGGCCGGTCCTGCTGAATAGGCGGGGATTCCCCTCAGCAAAAGCGCCGTGGCGGGGGTAGGCACGGGCATCACGCCATGGTCAGCCTTCACGGTGCCGGAGCCCACGTTGATGGCCGAGCAGGCGATGCGCTGCACACCTAGCAAGTGCAGGCCCATGCACGCGCCCACGATGTCGCAGATGGAATCAATCGCGCCCACTTCGTGAAAGTGGACCTTCTCGATGGGGACACCGTGGACAGCAGCCTCGGCCTCGCCCAGTTTCTCAAAGACCGTGATGCTACTGGCCTGCACATCCGGCGGCAGTGGCGCCCCTTCAATCATTTGCACGATGTGCGGCAGGTGGCGGTGCTTCTTGCTGTCCGTTCCGTCTACATGAAACTTGGTGCCCGCGATGCCGTTGCGCTTCACCTTCTCCAGGCGGAATGAGGCGCCGGTGTTGAGCGACGAAAGTGCGTCGGCAAGGGCCTCACCGTCGGCGCCAGCGTCCACGAACGCGCCAACCAGCATGTCCCCGCTGAGGCCCGAGAAGGCATCCAGATAGCAAACTTTCATGGGTAATGTGGGCTTTCGACTTCTATTGTCGCAAGAGAAGCCCAGGTTGCGCAGTGCAGGCGCCTGGGCAGGCCGTTGGCGCGCTTAAGGGAACACGCTTGCCAGGGAGGGCAAAATGCTGGAGGCGGCCCCGGCCAGGCGCAGATCCATGTCGTTGCTCAAGGGGGTGGATTGCGGGTTTACCTCAATGGTGTGCGCGCCATGGCGAATCCCTAGCGTGATGAGGCTGGATGCGGGATACACCACGGCGGAGGTGCCCACCACTAGCAGCAGGTCAGCGTGTTCAACAGCATGGACGGCGCGGTCCCAGGCCGAGGAGGGTAACGCTTCGCCGTACCACACCACGCCCGGGCGCAGCAAGGCCTCGGGATGACAGAAGCAGTGGGGCGGCATGCTGGAGAGGGGGACGTCATGGTTCCGACGGCGCTCCCCGCAGCGAGTGCAGACCGTCTCCCAGATGTCGCCATGCAGGCGGACCAGGTTGCGGATGCCGACGCGTTCCTCCAGGCCGTCCACGTTCTGCGTAATGAGAGTGAAGTTTGGCGCGCATGCTTCCATGTGGGCCAGCGCCTGATGGCCGGCGTGGGGTTCCGCCTTGGCGATCAGTTCACGGCGCCAGTTGTACCATTCCCACACTAG
This sequence comes from Bryobacterales bacterium, assembly GCA_025456495.1. GTDB lineage: Bacteria > Acidobacteriota > Terriglobia > Bryobacterales > Bryobacteraceae > JACTMJ01. The sequence goes on from JALOKO010000140.1 coordinate 9,437, forward strand.
ATTGGGGCGGCTGGCAAAGGCTTGCGGGGTGGCCAGTTCCTCGGCGCGAAACTGCTTCCAGATGCCGTCCGGGCCGCGGAAGGTGGGGATGCCACTTTCGGCGGACATCCCCGCGCCGGTGAGCACGACGACGTGTTCCGCATCGCGCAGCCACTTCCTTGCCTGAATCAAGCTCACACCTCCATGCTAGCGGGTGTTCTGGTGAGGATCCAACGCAAGTATGCGAAAACGTTTCCGTTGGGGACCTTGCGGGCAATGCCCGCAGGCGAATCTCGCCAGGTTGCTTGCGGCGCCGGATGGCTGCCGGGTGGCGTGCCGCGCCTCTTCCGCCATGCTACTCTGAGGGTTTTCCGTCCCTTGATGCGGGCGCGTCCTCGGATCGCTGACGCCGTCCGCCGCAGAAATTCATCCATTCGACATGCGCGGCCACGCCGTCCCGCGCGAAGCTGAGTCTCATTCCCAATCAGGCAGGTGCTTTCATGAGAGCCGTTACGGTGCTATTGGCGATGTTGATGCTGGGGGCGGGCACCCTGGGCGCGCAGCGCTGGAAGCCGGGAGACGACATCTTCCGGCAACTCGACGAGGTGCTTCCGACGCCGAACGAATACCGGACTGCGTCCGGCGCGCCGGGTCATCGCTACTGGCAGCAGAAGGTGGATTACGACATCCGTCTGGAGTTGGACGACACCACGCAGTCTATTCAGGCCTCTGAGGCCATCACGTATCACAATCAGTCGCCGGACACGCTGCATTATCTCTGGCTGCAACTGGACCAGAATCGCTTCAAGCAGGATTCGCATGCCAAGCTCACCCAAACCGCACCCAGCCTGAAGGGGCGGCCCAGCTATCGCATGATGGAGGCCATGCTGGACCAGGACTTTGACGGTGGGCACAAGATCCTCGCCGTCAAGGACGCGGCGGGCAAGCCCCTGCCCTATGTCATTCAGGACACCATGATGCGCATTGACCTGCCGCAGCCGCTGCGCAGTGGAGAGCGGGTGCAGTTTTCCGTGGACTGGCGCTACAACATTGTGGATGTGCGCAAGATTGGCGCGCGCGGCGGCTATGAATACTTCAAGGAAGATGGCAACTACCTCTACGAAATCGCCCAGTGGTTCCCGCGCATGGCCGCCTACACGGACTACACCGGCTGGCAGCACAAGCAGTTCCTGGGCGCCGGCGAATTCACGCTGGAGTTCGGAGACTACAAGGTGGCCATCACCGTGCCCGATGACCACATCGTGGGCGCCACGGGCGTGCTGCAGAACCCCAATCAGGTGCTCAGCGCCACCCATCGTCAGCGCTTGCAGCAGGCCAGAGGAGCGGCCAAGCCGGTGCTGATAGTCACCCCGGACGAAGCCATCGCGAACGAGAAATCGAAACCTTCCGGAAAGAAGACCTGGATTTTCCATGCCGAGAATGTCCGGGATTTCGCCTTTGCCAGCAGCCGCAAGTTTATTTGGGATGCCCAGGAGCATGATGTAGAAGGCAACAAGGTAATGGCGATGTCCTATTACCCGAAGGAAGGCAATCCACTGTGGGAACGCTATAGCACCCGCTCTATCATCCACACGCTGAACGTCTATTCCCGGTATAGCTTCAAGTATCCCTATCCGACTGCGATTTCCGTGAATGGCCCGGTGGGCGGTATGGAATACCCCATGATCTGCTTCAACGGACCGAGGCCTGAAAAAGACGGCACCTATTCGGACCGCACCAAGTACGGGCTGATCTCAGTGATTATTCACGAAGTGGGCCATAACTTCTTCCCCATGATTGTCAATTCCGATGAACGGCAATGGACCTGGATGGACGAAGGGCTGAATACCTTTCTGCAGTACCTGTCGGAACAGGAGTGGGAGGAAAAGTACCCCTCCCGCCGGGGCGAGCCGAAAGAGATTGTTGACTACATGACCAGCCAGCAGCAGGAACCCATCATGACGCAATCGGATTCCGTGCTCCAGTTGGGTCCTAATGCCTACGCCAAGCCGGCAACCGCGCTGAACATCCTGCGTGAGACCATCCTGGGCAGGGAACTGTTTGATTTCGCCTTCCGCGAATACTCCCGGCGCTGGATGTTCAAGCGGCCGATGCCCGCCGACTTCTTCCGCACCATGGAGGACTCCACCGGAGTGGATTTGGACTGGTTCTGGCGCGCGTGGTTCTACACCACGGACCACGTGGATATCAGTCTGGAGTCTTTGGAGTGGTACACCATTGATACGAAAAACCCCGAAATTGAGAAGCCTCGCTTGAAGAAGCTGGAGGAAGAAGAGCCGGTAACGCTGTCGAAGCGCCGCAATGAGCCGTTACCAAAGTTTGTCGATCAATATCCGGAACTGCTGGATTTCTACAATAACTTCGATAAGCTGAACGTGACTGCCAAGGATCGCGAAGATTACCAGAAATTCCTGAAAGACCTGGAAGATAACGAGAAAGCCGTCTTGAATAGTTCCAATAACTTTTTCGTGATGACATTCAAGAACCTGGGTGGTGTGCCGATGCCCGTTATCCTGGACATTACGTTCACCGACGGCGCCAGGCAGCAGTTGCGGATACCTGCGGAAATCTGGCGGCGGAATCGCCATCAGGTATCCAAATTGCTGATCACGCCGCGTGAGATCCAGAGCATTGTGCTTGACCCGAATTTGGAAACCGCAGACGCTAACCTGAACAACAACCACTGGCCGCCGAAGCCGGTGAAAACGCGCTTCCAGATCTTCAAGGAGCAGCGCCAGAAGAACCCCATGCAGATCCAGCGCGAACTGGAGAAGGTGACGCAGCAGTAGCAATGGAGGCAGGACACAAGCCGCCAAAGGGATGGGAGGGCGCGCGGCGTTTGCTGAAGCGGGCAATGTCGGTGTCGGCCCGGGTGTTGCTGACTGGTGGGCTGCTGACTGGTGGGCTGCTGACTGGGGTGTTGCTGGCTGAGACGCTACTGACACACACAGCGTTGACCGGGTGGGGCCGGGTTGCCCACGCGCACAAGTTCTATTTCTCAAGCACGCTGGTGGAGTTCAATCCGCGGGCGAAAAGCTTTGAAATCACCGTTCGCCTGTTTGCCGACGACCTGGAACTGGTGCTGCGACGCCGGTCCGGGCGGACGGTGGAGGTTGACCGCGCGGCCGATGCGGAGGCGCTCGCCTTTGCGTATCTACGGGAAGTCCTGCGACTGCGCGGACCCGATATGGCGGAGATCCCCCTGCAATGGGTGGGCATGGAAACGAAGGTGGACACAGTGTATTGCTATCTGGAAGCGCCAGCGCCGGCTACCGGCCTGCGTGATCTGGCGATGGCCTTCAGCCTGTTCACTGAGTTGCAGCGGGGGCAGGTGAATCTGGTGTCTTTTCGCGACCCTGTCCATGGGCGTCCCCGCGACCTGATGTTCCGCGAGGGCGATCGCTTCAAGGTGGTCATCTTTCCTCAACCGGAGGAGCCCGCTTCGCCGAACCCTTGACGAATGCGTAGCATCTGTTACGCAGGGAGTGGCTTCCTGGCGGCGCTCGTATGGTAGCGGAATGGCTGCACGAACGGGCCGTGTAGCGCCAGGGAATCGCTAAGGTATTTGACGGGGCCGTTCGGTGCTACCATTACCAATTGGAACAGTACCTACGGGTGCGGCGCGCTGTGGGTAGCGCCTGATGCGTGCTGTGGGTAGCGCCTGATTCGTGCTGTGGGTAGCGCCTGATTCGTAACGACGCCAACCAGGAGAGGGATTGCTTGCTGGGAATTCGCCGGACACTGCGGTCGACAAGCCGTCGTCTTCGTGAAGTGAAGATGCTGCTGGACGGGATTCGGAATACCGACCATCCCGTGATGGCGCACATGATCCCCATTCGCCGCTGCAACCTTTCGTGTACTTACTGCAACGAGTACGACGACTTCTCAAAGCCCATTCCCATTGAGGAACTAAAGGCGCGCATTGACCATCTGGCGCGGCTGGGCACCTCCATTGTGACGATGAGCGGCGGCGAGCCCCTGCTGCATCCTGACCTGGACGAGGTCTTCCGCCGCATGCGGCATCACGGGATGATCGCCGGGATGATCACCAACGGCTATTTGCTGACGGCGGACCGCATCAAGGCGCTG
>JALOKO010000141.1 GCA_025456495.1 Bryobacterales bacterium
CGCCCCGCGTACAAGGGGGCCATCTGGATCGATAAGGCCTCAAAGCGGGTGATGCGGATTGAGAAGCAGGCGCAGGCCGTGCCCGCTGACTTTCCCTTCGACAAAGCAGAGATGGTGCTGGAGTACGACTTCGTTCGCATCAGCAACCGGCTCTTTCTGCTCCCCGTTCACAGCGAGAATCTGGTGTGCGTGCGCGGCAAGGTGGATTGCACGCGCAACGTGATTGACTTCCGCAACTACCAGAAGTTCGACGCCGAGTCTGAGATCAAGTACGATTCGGTCGGCAAGCTCTAGCGTTCAATCAAGGAAGTTGCAGACGGTTCTCGCCCGGTTGCAGCGGCCGCTCCACACCCTGCCAGATAAAGGCGCCGGATACCCCGGGCGGCAGCGTGACCACCGCTTGCAGCGCTTCGCTGGCGCCTGACTTGCGCAACGCCACCCGCACTTCGCCCTTTGGGTGGGGCAGGCTGCCCTCAAGGTCTGGCAGGCTTCCCAGATGGGGGGCGACTCGGACGCGGGAGAAGCCCGGTGCGGCGCTGGAGACTCCCAGCATGGTGCGCAGCAGTTCCATATTGGGGCTGGAACTCCAGGCATGACAATCGCTGCGGGAGGGTTCAGGCTGTTCCGCCCAAGTGGTGAGACCCAGGCGCAGCATGTCGCGCCACAGATCAAGGAAACTCAGGTAGCGGTCACCCCGGCCCACCTTGAGGGCAGCCGCATGGGTGTAAAAGCGGAAGTAGACCGTAGCCTGGGTGATGTCGCCCGCGCTCCACTGATTGTCGAAGACCCGGCGCGCTTCCTCGCCATCGACGACACCCGCCAGAATGGCCAGGGCATTGGCCTGCTGGGAGAACGCATCTTTAGCCGGGGTGTCGGCGAACAGGCCCCGGCCGGCATCCCAGTACAGCACGCGGATGGTAGAGCGCAGTTGCGCCGCCTGCTGGCGATACATTTCGGCCATGGCCGGGGATCCCATGGCGCTTTCGAGATCCGCCGCCCAATCGTAGGCCAGCAGCAGTTGCAGATCCAGGCTGGCCGCATTGCCCCGGTCCGCACCCGGCGGGGTTCCTCCCGGCCAGGCCCAATCGACGAAATTCCACCAGGGCAGCGCGCCTAGAGCACCGGTGACCTGCTGCCGCTCGGCAAAAAACTGCAGGATGGCGCGGACGCCCCTCAAGTGGCCGCGTACGAAAGCTTCGTCATCCACGTGCATCCAGTAATCGTGCAGCATGCCTATCCACCAGAGGCTGAATGGCGGGATGTACTGCTGCAGTTGGGACGGCGCCCGGCTGTAGGTGAGGCCCTCGGGAGTGCGGGTGGCGTCGACGCGGTCAATCGCCTGCCGCGCCAGGCGCGCATCGCCCGCCGCATAGTAGGAAATCAGCGCCTGGATGCGGGTATCGCCCACATACTGCAACTGCTCATAGTAGGGGCAGTCCACATAGTTTTCGTGGGCGCAGAGGCGCGCCGTGCGCCAGCCCACCTCCAGGATCCTGTCCAGTTCCGCCTGTACAACCGGATCGCTGGTGCGCAGGGTGGAGCGGTTTTCGAACGGATAGGCCGTGAAGGTGGCGGCGATATCCTCAATCACCATGGGCTCACCGGCCGTTTCCACGGTGAGTTCCAGGTATCTCCAGGTGCGCCACCACAGAGGGCGGTACATCCGATTCGGCCCACCCTCCAGGAGAAACTCATCGAAGTAGCCAACGAAATGGCGATTCTCCACCACGCCCCGGTCGCCCTTGGCGCGTTGCCGTCCGCTTGACGTTTCGTAGAGGGCCTCAGCGTAGCGGATGCGTACCCGCGCCCCCTTGCCGCCGGTGACCAGCAGTTCCGGGTAGCCTGTGGTGAGTTCGCCCTGGTCCAGAATCAGCCTGGTTTTGCGGTTGGCCTGAATGGGATGCGGCACCGGGCGCAAGGGGAAACTGCCCGGGGGTTGCGGCCCCTCCACCAGACGCAGATGGGGAATGCGCAGCGGGCTCTCCTCCATCATGGGGATATCGCGGGGAACCAGCATCCAGGGGTTGGGGGCATCACGCGCATCGCGGGGGCTGCCCGCGGAAAGCACCTGAGGGGCGCTCCAATGGCTGTCGTCGTAGTCCGGCCGCTCCCAACCCCAGGGGTAATCGGCGCCTTCAACGCGTTCGCCCACGCCTGCCGCCCAATACCCAAGGACATCGCGTCCCATCTGCACCGGAATACCGCCGTAGCCCGCGTTGTGCCACACCTTCCAGGCGGGGCCGCTATCCACGATGCGTTCCACGTCCGTGTCCCCTTGCAGCAGGAACGCGGTGCGCGCGGTGTTCTGCGCCACGGGCGCCAGTTCGGCGAAGTTCCACACTACCGCCGCGATCAGGTTTGGCCCGGCGCGCAACCGTGGGGCGATATCGACGCTTTCAAAGCGCCAGTGCTTCAGGTCAGCCCGCGCCGGCCCCACGGCTACGCGGACGCCGTTCACGTATAGCTGATAGCGCTGGTCCGCGCTGACGTGGACGACAAAGCGCTGCGGTTTCAGGGGCAGGGTGAAGCTGCGCCGGAAGTGGTACACGCCGAAGGCGAACGGGGAGCGGTAATCGGCAGCGCTGGGGTTGGCATGATGGCTGTGGGCAATCCAACGGGCGCTCCAGCGGGTGCGCAGCAGGTCGGGATTCACCGTCGCCGGGCCAGCCCAAATCGCCCCGCCCAGCGCCCATCCAAGCAGCAGCAGACAAACCACACGCAGATGCATGGAGGCATCCCTTTCCAGGTTGAACGACATGAACCCGCTACGGCGCTATCAATCCGCTACCGCTCTATCAATCCGCTACCGCGCCCCGCATCCGCTACGGCGCCCCGCATCCGCTACGGCGCTACTGGGCGCGCGCGCCGCTGCACCGGAGCTGCAGGCAGCCGCTTGGCCGGGTGCGCCTCGCCGCGATGGCAGGTGTAGCAGGTCACCTCTTCCTTGCCATCGAAGTAGTCCCTGGCAATGTTCACGGTGAGCTTCTGCATTTCGCGCGCGTAGCCCTTTTCCTTCACCGAATCGCTGTCCCACTCACCCTTCACGTGACAGAAGGTACACTCCACACCGAGGGAGTTCTTCCAGGTATTCATCAGCGCCTTCATCCGATTGGCGGGCAGACCGGTGAGCACCTTGATGTTCTTGTAGGCCACTTCCGCGGGACGGGTATCGTTGTCCTCAACCCAGGGAGTTTGTGGCTTCTCCTCCGCCACTGGCTGCTGGCCAAAGGCGCTGGGGGACACCAGCAGGCAAATGCCAAGCACCAGGCCCGGCAGCACGGCAGGCGCCCAACGGGACGGAAAGCAGATGAGACGCATGACTTGCAGAATCCTTTACACGCGGAAGTCCTCGGGTTTGGGTATGGCTGGATGATAGCGCCGCCGGAGCGGATGACGCAAGGTGCGTGGTTCCGGCTTGGCAGGGGCGCGGGTGGGATAGTGACAACGCCGCGCGGGGGACCTATGCGCCTGGCTTACAGAATCAGCCGCACGTCTCCATCGCGCCGGGTGATGCGCTGGCGATCAAGGAACTCCAACAAGGGGATGGCATACTTGCGGGAGACCCCGGTCCACTCCTTGAAGTCCGCCACACCGAAGCGCTGCCCGCGGCGCTGCGCCAGCATACGCACCACATTGCCCAGGACGTGCTTGTGGAAAACCAAGTCGGCCCCCACCTTCACCAGCTTGCCTTCGCGAATGAGCAACTGCAGCAATGTCCGAGCCCGCGTCGCATCTACACCGCTTTGGCGCAGCACCTCCTCCACATCCGGGACATGAAGGCCGGCGTCCAGAAACTGCTGTTCCATGCGGCGGGCGATGGCGGCTTCGGGGGCGTCCAGGTTCGCCTCATGCGAGGCCAGCCGCACCAGATCGCGCTCCAGGCGAAAGCGCGGATCACCGGCAAGCACCCAGTCGGCCACCATCGGCGGGACATCGGCGCCGGCATGGCCGCGTACGACATCTTTCGGCGCTCCCGGCAACACGGGATGATCGCGGTGAAAGGCTGCCAGCGCGCTCTGGATGCGCTCCGCGATCGCCTCAAGCGCTGAGGATCCAATCAGCCAAGTCCGCTTGGGGCCTAGCCTGCGCAGGGACGCTTCATCGGCCGCATGCAGAATGCGTTCCACTGGCGCGCCCACCCTGGGGGAGAGGTTGGCGGCCTCAAGACCCGCGGACTGTTCGCGGGCGAAGATGCTGACGCGTGCCGTGAGTGAGGGCTGCTCCAGCACACGCAGGCGGTCAGCGATAGGCTGTTTGCGACGCAGGCGGGGCGGTTGGTTATCCAGCACCATCCCCCCGCCCAAGGTTTGCAGCGGGGAAAATCGTCGCAGGATGAAGCGATCTCCGGGAAGCACCACCACGTCCTCATCCAGGTGCAACCGCGCGAAGCCGGTCTCGCCCGCCAGCAGGACGCGCAGCCCGTCGTGGAAGCGGATCCGGCCCACGCACTCCTTGGTTCCCACATGGAGATGGACGGGGCTGAGCGTTACCAGCGGAGGCGCGTCTTCCACCAGTTCCACGCGGGCATCCAGGCGGCGCGTTGCCTGGTAGCCGCCGGGACGCACCAGCACATCCCCGCGCTGCACGTCGTCCACCTCGATGCCCGCAAGGTTGATGGCTGCCCGCTGTCCGGCTTGGGCGTCCGGCTGGGATGCGCCATGGCGCTGGATGCCACGCACCCGCACCGGCAATCCCGCCGGAAGCAGCAGCAGTTCCTCATCCCTGCGCACAGCCCCGTCAAAGACGGTTCCAGTGACCACGGTGCCAAAGCCCTTCATGGTGAAGGCGCGGTCCACCGGCATGCGAAACAGCGCGCCGTGCGAACGCGGCGGAACCGCTTCAGCCAGGTTAGCCAACTCCGCCACCAGTCCCGCCATGCCTTGCCCGGTGTGGCTGCTCACCTCCCGTACCGGCGCCCCATCCAGGAAGGACCCGCTCACAAGAGCCTCAATCTGGGCGCGCGCCAGGCGTAAGCTGAGTTCGTCGGCGAGGTCGCATTTAGTGAGCACCACCATTCCGTGACGGATCCCAAGTAAACGGCAGATATGGAAGTGCTCCACGGTCTGGGGCATCACGCCTTCGTTGGCCGCTACCACCAGCAGCACAAAGTCGATGCCCGCCGCCCCAGCCAACATGTTCCCCACAAAGCGCTCGTGGCCGGGGACATCAATCCAGGAGAGGATGATATCGTTAGGGAGCGTACTGGATGCGAAGCCAAGGTCGATGGTGATGCCCCTCTCCTTTTCCTCCTTCAAGCGGTCAGGGTCCTGGCCGGTGAGCGCACGAACCAGGGAAGACTTGCCGTGGTCAATGTGGCCAGCTGTGCCTGCAATGCGAATTTGGGGTTGCCCAGGGTCGGTCATTGTGTCTAGCTGCGTTTCGGGATTGTTGTTGCTGGGCCTGCTGTCCGCCGCGGTTCCGGCGGCAGCACAATTTCGGCGGGCGCCCGCACAGCCGCCACCACCGACATCCGCGCCGGCGCCAACGACATCCGCACCGGCAGCGCAGGCATCCGGACAGGGGCCGGTTCCGCGGACGGCGTCATCCGGCAATCCACCCAACGCCAACTCTACCACCAGCCCGCCACCTGGTGGCGCGGAGGATGCGGAGTTCGTGATTCGCCAGGACGTCCGACTTGTGCGCACCGACGTACAGGTGACCCAGAAAGACCGCGTGGTCTCGGGGCTTAGCCGGGAGGATTTCACGCTGCTGGACGAAGGCATCCCCACCGAAATCACTGACTTCGGGCTGGAGAGCGACCCCCTGGATGTGCTCCTGCTGCTGGATGTCAGCGGCAGCATGACGGCCTATCTGTACGAGGTCTCCCGCGCTGCCGGGAGCGCTTTGGAACAACTGGAGCCCACTGACCGCGTGAGCGTGATGATCTTCAGCCGCGAAGCCAAAGTGCTGGACCCTCTCAGCAGCAACCGCGCCGACGTCCTCACCACCCTACGCAGCCTCACCCGGCTTCCGGGAATGGGAGCGGGCACGGCCATCAACGCCTCCATCCTGCAGGCAGTGGATGTGTTTCGAGACGACGCCGCGCGCCAGGGAACGGACGCTCGGCGCCGTCGCGCCATCCTCATCATGACCGACAACTGGGGGCTGAATTACAAGAGTCCTGATCGCATGGTGCTGCGCGCGCTCCATGAGCAAAGCATCTCACTGCACGCCATTGTGGTTGGCCGCGCCCAAAAGCCCAAAGGTAAGTGGGGCGATGAGGTGGACGATGACGTGGCCGAGCAGATTGACTTCTCCCCGGCGAATGTCTATCGCCTGGCTCGCGACACCGGTGGGGACATCTTTACTGACCTCAAAAAAGACCAGGGACTCCCCGAGATTCTGGGCCGGATCCGCAACCGGTATTCCCTCTACTTCAAGCCGGCCCAAGGCGCCGCCTCGACAGGATTCCGGAAGATCACCGTCAGCCTCACAGGCCAGGCTGCCCGCACCCATCGCAACTCCGAAGTGCGCGCTCGGGCGGGCTACTACGCGCAGTAGGCTGAACCGCCGCTCGACAGCGCTGCTGGCCGGCGCTGCTGGCCGGGGCCGCCGCTGGGCGTCTAGGCCGTGGACATCTTTTTCCCGCGAATGGCGTCGTTGGTGCGATGCCCCACCTCGGCGCTCTTGACCGCGCTTTGGACATCGGAGCGTGGTTGACGCCGGGCACGGATGCAATCCAGGAAGTCCAGCACGTGGTAAGGAGTGCCGTCGATATCGTTCATTTGCAGCGCGGGCACGTTGCGGTTCCCCTCGCCGGAGTACCACAGCACCAGGTTCTGGCGGTTGAACTGGACCCATCCCTTGGAACCGTGAATCGCAATGCCGTAGCTATCCTTGCCGCCATATACCGTGTTGCGAAACGCCAGCAGGTGCCGCTTGGGGTAGGCCATGTTGGCGATCACCGTATCCGGGCACTCCAGTTCCGGCGTGGCGAGGTTGTCCCCGAAGGCGGAGAGATGCGACGGGGTGTCATCGTCGGTAATCCAGTGGATGGCGTCCACCCAGTGGGACATCAGGTCAGTGACTGAGCCGCCGCCGTAATCCCAGAAATAGCGCCAGACCCGGAACCGCGCCTTGTCGATGGGGCGCGCGGGCGCCGGCCCCAGCCAGCGCTTCCAGTCAATGTTATCGGCCTTGAAGTCGAACTTGTCCAGCCCCTTGGTGGCGCCCAACTGGCCGCTGTGCCAGCTTGCCTGCACCAGCGTGATGTCACCCAGCTTGCCGCCCGCCACCAGTTCCTTCACCCGTTCAAAGGTGGGGGTATTGCGCTGCTGGTAGCCCACCTGCACCAGTTCCTTGCGGGTCTTGACGAATTCCGCTAATTGTCGGCCTTCGGCAAGGTTGTGGGTCAACGGCTTTTCCACGTAGACATCCTTGCCGGCCTTCATCGCATCCACCGTCATGGGTACGTGCCAGTGATCAGGAGACCCGATCACCACCGCTTGGATATCTTTTTCCGCCAACAGGTCATGAAAGTCCAGAAAGCTCTTCGCATCCGGATTCAGTTGCGCCCGCGCCCGCTCCAGGTTGGGAGTGTACACGTCGCACAGCGCCACCACATCGCACTGCCCTGTTTCCTTGAACAGTCCCGTGACATACGTGCCTCGGCTGCCTGCGCCAATCAGCCCGATGCGGATGCGTTCATTGGCGCCGAGGACCCTTGAGTAGGAAATCGCGGATAGAGCCGTGGCCGCCATCCACGAACGGCGAGTGGTATGCATCGATTCATTCCCCCTTGATGCGTGCGGAGAAAGCCGCTCTGGTGTCCGAGCATTCCCCTTGCCCTGCAAACTCACCTGCCACCGGAATCGGGAAGCCACGGTCTGCCTGCCGGGTTGATGGGATTTTATCACCTCCCGGCAGACCATCCGTAGCCACTTGCTTGGCGTGCGTGCTGCTTGGCGCGCGGCCTGGGAAGGGGCGCTTTGCTGCGTTTGTCGCGCCGCCTCTCACTTGGGCGCCCGTGGATAGCTTGTCTGGCGTGGTTGCCTTTCGCCAGGTGATCGCGGAACCCCTGCCGTTAGGCTCGCTCTTGCCGAAGATGCTCCATCCATCGGCGGCAGTCGTCATGCCCGGAGCGGAGGAATCCTGCAAACCCCATAACCCCGGCGGCGTCTTTGTCGTCTTGGCAAAGTGAACAACCAAGCGAAACGCCACAGGGGAGCACCTGTCCGGTGAGACCGTGGGTCAAATTATGTCAACAAATTCCAAGGCGAAC
>JALOKO010000142.1 GCA_025456495.1 Bryobacterales bacterium
TAAGCCCGACGCCAGCTACGCGGCCGGGGAGTGGGACATCCAGCGCGCGTCTGAACTAGCGGCCATGGCGGGCTTCCAGGTCACCTTGGACACCAAGCACGAGGAATTCGGCCAGTCGCCGGACATGCCACGCTGCGAACCGACTGCGCTGTATGCGGGCTGGTATAGCCTGAACCAATATCACGACGGCTTTCAGTGGACTGCCGGGTCGATTGGCCTGCACATCGACAGCATGTCGGCATGGCATCCGCGCGAGGGTCCCAACTGGGTGCATAACGCCCTGGCGCGCGGCATCACCATCACGGCAGGGGCGGTGAGTGAACCCTACATCAGCAACTACCCCCACGCGGATGGCATCTTCCACGACCTGCTTTCCGGCGCCAATGCGGGGGACGCGTTCTTGCGCAATACGCGCCTGCTGAAGTTCCGCTTCCTGTATGCCGGCGACCCGCTCTACCGCCCCTTCCCCAGGGGGCGGGGGGCGCTTCCAAGCAGCGCGGGACCAGTGCCCAGCATGCGGGTACGCAGTCCGCGTACGCTGGGCGGGGTTCCCGGTGTGGTGGCCATTCGCCCCGACGGAGACCTGAACACGTCACGGACCGTGAAGCTGCGCGTGCATCCGGAAAACCTGGGAACGGTGGAGAGTCCCGTGGTGTTCGCAGCGGGGGAAGCGCAACGCGAAGTCCAGGTGCAAACCGCCGGCGTGAGTGAGGCTGCGACGCTGCGCGTGGTGGTGGAGAGCAACGCGAAGTACGCCAGCGGCGCCATTCAGCTGCTTCCGGCGCTCGCGCGACTGGAGCCCGCGCGACAGGAGGCGCCGGGCGGCAATCCTGTGGACTTGCGCCTGCAGGTTGGCGCTGTCGTACATGGAGCGGCGGCGCCCGTGGAGGCAAGCACCAACTGCGCCCGCTTCCTCACAGTGCCGGCGCGGGTGCTGGTGCCATCCGGCCAGGATTGGGTGCAGTTCACGCTGCCATCGAAGCCAGTCACCCAGGAAACCACGTGTGAGGTCACCCTGTCGAAGTTCGGCGCCAGCATCACCGCCACCGTTGTGCTGACTCCGGCCGTCCCGTAGCAGGCGCGCGGGCGGGAGCGGATCCGCTAGCAATCCGCGGATGCTTCGCGGTCGGCGTCATTGTGGGTGGAATCCGCGGGCCCGGTCCGCGCGGGCCCGGTCCGCGCGGGCTCGTCCGCTTCCGCTGCTACCGGCGGGGGAACATGCAGTTCGCGTGGGATGGGCACGTGGATGATCATGTTGGCGGCGAGACCCGGAATCCACACCCGGAACTCGCCGCCGTGCAGGATAAAGGCTCCGCCGCAGGGCTCAGGACGATCCTGGCTGCTGGGTCCCATCCAGGCATAGACAGGTTGCATCAGCCGCACAAGGGTGAGGCGGCTGGCATGCTCCATGCAAGAGATGCGGCAGCCGGGCGCTTCCACCAGTTGTCCCCAAGCGCCAATGCGACAGCCGCTTTCGTAAAGAAAGTCGCCCAGCCCTGGCACCCGTTGCCGGTTGCTCATCGTGAAGGGTCGGAACAGAATCCACCAGGGGCACACGGCACTGTAGGGCCGCACGGGGACGAAGCGCGACAGCAACGTGCCGGTAGGCAGCCATTCGTGTCCAATCGGCTTCCCACCGCGAAAGAGCGCGCGGGATTCCTCGGTGGCCACATCATCGTAGCTGAGATGTTGGTTCAGAAGATCCATGAGGGTGAGCGGGCGCAAGCGCTTGGCCACGGATGCGCGAAGCCATCTAGGTGTTCAGCGGACGGATGTACGGCAAAGCGGAAACCTGACGTACATGGTGAACGGTTAAGCCGGGCAGCCACACCTGGTAGTCGCCGCCGATAAAGAAAATCTTGTCATCATCCTGGTCGCGGCGCTGGTGCGCGGTGATGCCGACGAAGGCAAAGACATCCTGAGAGAGGGCCACCACCAAAGGCTTGGTGAGCTGGTTCCACTGCAGGGTGACTGCATTTCGGGCACGGGCATAATCGCGCGCATTCTCAAAGCCGCCGCCAATGCGCTGTTGAATGGCGGCGAAGCCAGGGACAACCGTGCCGTTGGGCAGCGTGGTGTCGTTCAACAGGCTCCACCAGGGAGTAATGCCGCGCGGCCCCACCAACTGGTATTGCGTCCACTTGAACAACTTGCCGCCGGCGGCCAGACGGACTTTGAACACGGGGGATCCCGCCTTGAAGGCAGCCTTGACGCCGGGGTTGGCAAGGGTGTCGAAGCTGGAAGTTTCGTTCAGCGCAGGCATCACGGAGTCCTCACCGAAGGAAGCGAATCCAGCGCCGGGAACGGATCATCGTTCCGTGGGAAAAGGCTCTAAAAGAAGCGCTGCCCGCGGACTATTCGACGTAGCTATCGAAGACGCGCACTTTGGCCCAGTTACCCTTCTGTTCCTGGATGAACTTCTGGTGCTCCGGGTGATCCTGGTAACGATCGTGGTCCGCCTTGGTGGCGAAGACCAGATGCAGGGCCACGTGAAAGTCACGGTCGTTCACGTCGCGGGTGAATTCCTGGGCCAGTGTCCCCGCCGCAAAGAAAACCACTCCCTGGTGCTGCTTCAGATACTTCTGGCAGGCGGCCACCAGGCGCTCCTGCGCGGCAGGCGATGCGTCCTGCAATGAAAAATACACGTTGTGGGCAAGCTTCATGGGTTTCTCCGCGGCGTGGGCGGGCGCAAGCAACGCGAACGCCAACACGAACACGGGAATCACCAACGTCCAGGAGAACACGTTCCGCAGCATCGCCAGGCCCCCTCAAAAAAGGAAAGTCTCCTCATTCTGCCACAGCTGCCAACCTGCCCGTGATGGCATGGCGGATTGTTGATGGAGGAGATGCCCTAACGGACTAGATGATAGTGCTGCTGGCGGCGCAACACCCAGCGCGCCTCACCCTTTTCATCCAGCACCATATCCTCTTCCATACCCACGAACAGTTCCTTGCCGCCCCATTCGGGAACCGGCGTGCGGGCGTTGAGTTCAATGGAAAACCAGGTGCCCGGCGTGAGGAGGGTGTCGCCCCTTCCGGGGACACCCTCCTGCCGATCCCACAGCCCAATCAGGGGGCCAGCGCCGTGGCCACGGTCGCCGATGGGATGGCTGTAGACAGTGGCCTTGATGCCCTCAGCCAAGGCGCGCTGGCGCACCGCGGCCAGCACCTGGTTCCCGGTCCGACCGGGCCGCATTTCCTCCATGTGAATGTCCTGCACCCGCTTGGCGCTCTCAAGGGCCTTCACGATACCGGCGGGCGGCGCGGCTTCCCCTTCGCGCAGCACGTAGCCCATGTGCTGGGTGTCTGTGTTCAGCCGGAGGGCGGTGATGCCGAAGTCGGTGTGCAGCACGTCGCCGCGCTCAATCACGATGGGGTCGCGTTCAGCCAGAAAGCTCACGTCCTCCGCGCCGCGCTTCTGCACCCGCACGGTGGGCTGGAACCAACTTCCCAAGCCAAGGTCGTTCACTTGCTGCCGCAACCACCAGACCACATCCTCGTCCGTGGTCTTGCCCGGCGTGATGACTTCATTGGAAAAGGCGCGGCCAATCAGGTGGTGGACAATCTCCATCATGTGGGTGTAGGTGGGCAGCATCTCGGGAATTCGTTGGGCGATGTATTCCTCGGCTAGGCCATCGGCGAACACGATGCGCTTGCTCCACTCCGGCCCCAGCGTATCGAACAGCATGTCGCGTTCGCTGGCGCTGAGACCGTCCGAGAAGGCCGTCCGCTGCGACACATTGATGGCAATCGAGGCCGGCTTGCGGCTCTCAATCAACTTGCGCAGCAGGCTCCACTGCAGCTTCCCGACAAGTTCCGCGTTCGGCAATTCGGGATCGCGATACACCTCATACACCCCACCCTGCGAGCCCCCGCCAAGGGCCAGGCGCTCAACGCCGGTTCCGTCGCCACCATCGTAGAAGACGTACATGGTGCGACGTCGCGCCGCGAATGTGGTGGGCGACACAACGCTCCAGAAGGCCGGGTCTTCGTTGTACTCGCGGCAGATGATCAGCCACATCTCCACGCCATGCTTACGCATGAGGCCGGGCAGCACCCGCGTGAGGCGGGCCTCCAGCCACTGCTGCTGCAGCGCCGCCTGCGCGCGCAACGGGGGCAGCGGCGCGGGGGCTTGCGCCATCACCACCCGCCCTACCGCCAGCAGCAACAAGGCAACCGCCATCGCCCAGGGGCCAGCGGACAGTTGGCGACTGCGCCGGGCAGAACCGGAAATCATCATCATGGAAGGCTATTGTACGGCAGCTACGACAGCGCCATCACCGCCACGCGCCTCCTCCACCATGCGGACCTCTCTGGCATTCGGCTACAATTGCAGTCAACCGTTCCCCACGGAGCGGCAATCCATTTCTCACACTGGGAACATCCGAATCGCTATGCGCACACTTCTCTCGTTCGCACTTGCCCTGGCCATGGGCATTACAGTGCTGGGCGTCAGCGAGGCCAGCGCCCAAGCGCCGCAAACTCACTTGAAGGTGGGCGATGCGGCGCCGGACTTCACGCTTGGCTCCACAGACGGCACAAAGGTCACCCTCTCCAGTTTCAAAGGCAAGAACACCGTGGTGCTTGCCTTCTTCCCCGCCGCCTTTACCGGTGGTTGAACGCGCGAGATGCAAGCGTACCGGGACGGTATCGCAAAATTTGAAGGCACTGGCGCCAAGGTGTTCACCATCAGCACAGACAACTCCCCATCGCAGAAATACTGGGCCACGGAAGTCCTGAAGACCAGCGTGCCCATGTTGAGTGACTTCATGCGTGAGGTCTCCGCCAAGTACGGGGTCCTGATGAAGGAACGAGGCTTCGCCAACCGGGCCACCTTCGTGGTGGACATGGACGGCAAGATCAGCTACATCGAGCAGGGCAACACCGCCATTGACATTGAGGGCGCGGTCCAAGCCTGCGCGCGTCCAAAGCTAAACCGCTAATCAACGGATACGGAAGGCAGTGGCGTAGCTGCCTTCCGTATCGGTTGCGAAGACCCTCTCTTCACAGCCATCCAGGCCGTCACAGCCATCCAGGCCGTCACACAGACCAACCCCATTCTAAGGCGTCTCCAACACCTGATACTGCAGTTGCCCTTGCCTTTCCAGCAGCAGCGCCACGGGACTACCCGGCGGCAATCCCCGCACGGCGTTGCGCAAGTCCTCCACCGTCGCCACCCGCTGCTGATTCGCCTCGTAGATCACATCGCCCTGCAGGATGCTGTTCTCTTCAGTGCCGAAGTCAGAAAGAACACCCGCCACGACCACCCCCTGGAAGCGACGTAGTTGCGGCAACAGCGGCATCACTTCGCCGGTGAGTTCCACGCACAACACGCCCAAGGGCGCTACGACGTTCTCGTCGCCCCGCACGAAGGAGAGAATGCGGTCCGGGTCGCGCGGTCGCTCCAGCACCGCCACGCGTCGGGTGATAGTTTCCCCATCGCGCAGGATGTCCAGGGTGATGGTGTCTCCAGCGTGCTGGTAGATGTTCACCCCGAATTGGCGGGCGTTCTCCATGATGCGGCCATCCATGCGGAGTACGACATCTTTCACCTTCAAGCCCGCGGCTTCGGCGGCGCTTTTCGGCGCGACATCGCTGATGAGCACGCCCCAGGGCTGCGGCAATTGCAGGGCCGTGGCCAGCGCGGGAGTTATGGTTTGCGCCACAACGCCAATCTGCCCCCGAGTCACACGGCCGTGCCTGCGAATCTGTTCGTAGGCCGTGCGCGCGATGTTCGACGGCACCGCGAAGCCGATCCCGTCATTGGCTCCACTGGGCGACACGATGAAGGTGTTGATGCCAATCAGACGCCCTTGCACATCCACCAGCGGTCCACCGCTATTTCCAGGGTTGATGGCGGCGTCGGTCTGAATGTAGATCATGGGGTCATCCGGCCGCACCTGTCTGGCCACGCTACTCACCACGCCCATCGTCACTGAGTTCTCCAGGCCAAAGGGACTGCCGAAAGCCACCGCGATCTGGCCCTGCTGCAGTTCCTCGCTATCGGCGAACTGGAGATAGGGCAGGTTCTCCGCCGCGATCTTCAACACGGCGATGTCGGTCTCGCGATCCATGCCCACCACGGTGGCGCTCATCAACTTTCCTGAGGGCTTTACCACGGAGCTGTAGCGCGCGCCCTCCTCAGCCTTTTCCGGCAGCAGAACCTGCACGCGACGCGCTGACTGAATCACGTGCGCGTTGGTGAGGATGTAGCCGTCCGGGTGTACCACCACGCCCGAGCCCGATCCGCGTTGGGAACGCAGCAGGGATACGCCACCCGAATCGCTGATGCCGAAGCCGCGCGTCATCACCTGCACGACCGCCGGATCAACCTCCTCCACCAGCATTTGCAGCGTTTCGCTGAAACTGCCGATGGCCCCCAACGGCGGTGCGGCCGCTGTTGGCGAGGACGCAGGCCTTCCCTGCCCCCAGGCGGGCACGAAGGCGCCGCAAACCAAAATCAGCGCCATGGCAAGAACCTCGGCGACGCGGAAGCCAGATTGCCGTCGCCGCATGGAAAACCAAGGTTGGCTATCGCGCTGAACCCAGCCAAGGTTGATGGACGCTGCTACGATGAAGCCCATGGGTCCTCTCTCTTTCTTCGGCGCGCCATCCGCACGCACAGCGTGGATGACGGCGCTTGTTCTGTGCCTCTACCTGCAAACAGCCAGCACCAGTATGGCGCAGACTCCAAACCCCAAGTTGCAGGGCGCCGCCATCCTTCCCGTGTTGCCCCCCACCCCCGGAAACCCTCGCAACACGGAAGGCGCGTTCGTCACCTTGCGGGACGGGCGCATCCTGTTCGCCTACACACGCTTCAGCGGTGGTGTCAGTGACCACGCAGAGGCCATCATCGCCGGCCGCTTTTCCTCCGACGGTGGGCGTACCTGGACCAGCGAAGACCGGACGCTTGTCCAACAGGAAGGCAAGATGAACGTGATGAGCGTGAGCCTGCTGCGCTTGAAGGACGGTCGCATTGCGTTGTTCTATTTGCGGAAAAATTCGGTATTCGATTGCAAGCCCATGGTGCGCTTTTCCAGCGATGAGGGACGCACCTGGAGCCAGCCTGTGCTGTGTATTCCGGAACCAGGTTACTGGGTGTTGAACAACGATCGTGTTGTTGAGTTGCCATCGGGACGCCTGGTGATGCCCGTGGCGCTCCATGCTCCTTTGGGGGCAGACTACAACCCTCGCGGGGTGGCCATGACCTATCTTTCCGACGACGCCGGGGCAACCTGGCGGCGCGGCCAAACAGTCTTGGAATGCCCCACCGACAGTCGGCGGGGATTTCAGGAACCTGGCGTCGTGCGGTTGACGGATGGCCGCCTGTTGATGTTTCTGCGCACGCGCCTGGGAAGCCAATACTTGTCTACCTCCCGCGATGACGGCGAGACCTGGAGCCCGGCTCAGCCATCGGGCATCCTGTCGCCGCTGTCGCCTGCTTCCATCAAGCGCATCCCGGCGACAGGCCACCTGTTGCTGGTGTGGAACGACCATGCGGGCGTGCCACGGGAGTGGCGGGCCGATGAGTCCCTGGCCGGCAAGCCGGAGGGAATTCGCACCCCGCTCACCGTTGCCATCTCCACGGACGAGGGGGCCACGTGGCAGCACAAGCAGAACCTGATGGACCATCCAGAGGGCTGGTATTGCTACACCGCCATTCACTTCCACGAAGATCAGGTGCTGTTGGGCTACGTCTCCGGCGGCGTTGGACTGCCGGGTTTATCCAAGACGGACATCGCCGTCATCCCCGTCGCGGCACTGTATCCGCGCTAGCAATCGCGCCCGCGGGTATCCGGCGTTAGGCCGCGGCCTGGTTGGATTGCTCGCCGCCAGCCGCCTCCAGATAGCCCTTCGCCACGGCATAGATCATCAGGTCAAAGCAGCGGCCGAGGGCGCGCACCAGTTCGGTTTCCGCCTGCATCTCCAGCGGCGAATAATCCAGGTGCTGCTCCCGCGCGAACTCAATGATCTGCGTCTTGATGGCGTAAATGACACGCATCACTTCGGCAAGCGGGATCCCTTCGCGATAGCGCTTGCGGCCCAGCCATTCGTACTTGTCCACCAGTTCCATATCGTTGCGCCGCTGCATCCAATGGCCCAGGTTGTTGGCGATGTCCTTGCCACGCTGCATGATGTCGTGACTGGGCAGGGAGTGATAGTGAGGTAAGGAGGCATCGCGGCGCACCCGTCGTTCAATCCGCGCGGCGATGAGTTC
>JALOKO010000143.1 GCA_025456495.1 Bryobacterales bacterium
GGAGAGTATCCTGCAAGGTCGCTTCCCGGAAACTCTGCGCGTACTGACGACTCAACTGTCTGGAAACGAGGAGCTTATGGCTTCCTGACGGCCACCAGCCCACGCGCTGGCGAGGCACTTGGCCATGGGCGCGCGCGCTTCCAGGCTGCCCCATAGAAGGACGAGATCAACGATGAATTCTTTGGCGTTTTTCCTGCAATCAGCCCCCGGCGGCATGGGAGGTCTGTTGGGCTTCCTCCCGATGGTGCTGATTTTTGCTATCTTTTACTTTTTGCTCGTGTTGCCGATGCAACGCCAGCGCAAGCAGCACCAAAAGATGTTGCAAGAACTGCGAAGCGGGCAGCAGGTGCAGACCTCCGGCGGCATTCTGGGGACGATTGTTTCCTTGGATGACTCGATGGTGGTGCTGCGCGTCAAACCCGATGGCGTGAAGCTGCAGGTGGCCCGTTCGGCCATCGCCGCGACGCTCTCAGACGAGACAAAAGGATAAGCGACGGCCCGAACGGGCATGCACTCGCGGTGCGCGCGGGGACGGCCATTCCGGTGGCGCCAAGCGCGCGGCAAAAGGATCTGGATGGGGCTTTCGGCGAGGTCCGCTCTCGCTTTGGAACCCGTTCGCACGACGTACTGAGCAATTGATATGAAACGAAGCCTTCAAACCCGGGCGGCCATCATCGTGGCCTCCATCCTGCTTTCGGTGTACGGCATCATTGGGCTGCCCTCCAGCCCGGACGCCCTCATGAAGAACATGCAGGAAAACATCAAGCTGGGCCTCGACCTGAAGGGCGGCAGTCACCTCATCCTGCAGGTGAAGGTGCAGGACGCCGTCAAGGCCGAAGCCGATCAGGTGATCCAGCGCCTGCGCGACGATCTTGCGAAGCAGAACATCCGCTTCACCACGATTGACCGCAACGACCCCGCTACCATCGCTGACGCGGACAACCTGCGCATTTCCATCAAGGGCATCGAATTGAACGACGCCGCCAACTTCCGTGACCTCATCGGACGGAACTACACGCCGTGGAACGTACGCACGGAAAGCGCCACAGACTATGTGTTGGAGTTTAAGGAATCGGAGTTGCTCGCGCTGAAAGCCGACACCGTAAACCGCAGCTTGAACACGATTGAGCAGCGCATCAACGGCCTGGGCTTGTCGGAACCGATCATCCAGTTGCACGGACGCGCTGATGCGCAGTTCGAAATCCTGGTGCAATTGCCCGGGGTGGAAGATCCGGCGCGGGTGAAAAAGATTATCGGCACGGCGGCGGTGTTGGAGTTGGGCGACGTGAAGGACGGTCCCTTCCCCACGCGGCAGCAGGCGCTTTCTCAACACGGCGGCGTGTTACCCGTGGGCACCAAACTGGTGCAGGAACGCCCGCAGCCTGGACAGGCGCGGGACGCGGGCAGCTTCTACCTGGTGAGCCGCACGCCTGTGGTGACAGGGCGTGACCTGCGCAATGCCCGCGCCAGCCGCGACGAGTTCAGCCGCTGGGAAACATCGTTTACCCTGACGCAGGAGGCAGCCTCCCGCTTTGGCCGCTTCACCGAATCGAACATCGGCAACCGCTTGTCGGTGATTCTGGATAACCAGATCGTCAACGTCGCCACCATCCAAAGCCGGATTGACGATAGCGGCCGCATCACGGGCCTCAGCGGCGAGCAGGAGTCCACCGATTTGGCGCTGGTGTTGCGGGCTGGTTCGCTTCCAGCGGGAATCGAATACCTGGAAGAGCGCACCGTTGGCCCCTCCCTGGGCGCCGATTCCATCCGCAGCGGCTTTATCGCCACCATCGTCGGCCTGTTTCTTGTGGTGCTCATCATGCTGGTGTATTACCGGGGCGCGGGCGTGAATGCGACCATCGTGCTGGTGTTGAACGCCGTCATCCTGATGGCCTGTCTGGCCTACTTTGGCGCGGTGTTGACGCTGCCTGGAATTGCCGGGGTGATCCTCACCATCGGTATGGCCGTCGATAGCAACGTGCTTGTGTTCGAGCGCATCCGCGAGGAACTGCGTGGCGGCAAGGCGGTGTCGGCCGCTATTGACCTTGGGTTCAAGAAGGCCTTCCTCACCATCATCGATACCCACGTGACTACCGTCGTGTCCTGCGCTTTCCTGTTCATGTTCGGCACCGGACCGGTGCGCGGATTCGCCATCACGCTGGTTATTGGCTTGGTTGCGAATCTGTTTACAGCGGTGTTCGTATCCCGGTGGCTATTTGATTGGGGCCTCTTCCGGAGACGGGAAGCCCCGGCGATCAGCATCTAGTCTGTCAACCCTGGCCCGAACGAGCCAGGGTTTTGCTTAGTTGGAAAAAAATTCGTGTTTCGACGCAATCTTTGGTTGAGGTCGGGAACAAAGAAGGAGATGCCGGTGTCTGATTTGCTTACGCGCCGGCAACGCTTGCATGGAACTGTTTCGGGATACCAATTTTGATTTCCTGGGGAAGAAGAACATCTTCATCGCCCTTTCGGTGGTATTGCTGGTTGCCGGTCTCGCCTCGCTGGTCATCAAGGGCGGCCCGCGCTACGGCATTGACTTCCGGGGCGGCGCGCAGGTGTACGTGAAGTTCGCGGGCAAGCCGCCGGTGAACGAGATCCGCACCAGTATCGCCTCAAAGGTTCCGGGCGATGTGAGTGTGCAGGAACTGACCGGGGATAACGAGCTGATCATCGCCACCGAACTCCGCACGGAAGCAGAGCTGGAAACGATTCGCCAAACGATCTTCGATACCCTGGAGGCGCAGTTCGGCGGTGCGGCGGGAAAGCCGGATCTGAATACGATTTCCTCTGAATTGCTTGCGGATCGGTTGGCCGTTCCCCTCACCCGCAATGGCGTGAATCTCAACGACGACGACCGCAAGGCCCTTGCGCTGGCGATAGTCACGTATCGCGACGGCGAACGCTCCGGCATTCTTACCGGGGTGGGGGAACTTTCCGGAGTAGCTGGTGTCAATGAGGGTGTACGGAAGACCTTGGAAGAGGAATTCTCTATCGGACGTTTCGCTATCCGGCAAGTGGAGGTGGTGGGACCAAAGGTGGGTGAAGACCTCAGACGGCAAGCAATCCTGGCAACGTTGTATGCTCTGGGCGGCATGCTGGTCTACATCGCCTTCCGTTTCGAGTGGATTTACGGAGTGGCGGCTGTGATCGCAGTCTTCCACGATGTGCTGATTACACTCGGATTGTTTTCGATCTTTGATAAGGAAATTTCCTTGACGGTGATCGCCGCGTTTCTTACGCTGGTGGGCTACTCCATGAACGACACCATTGTGATTTTCGATCGCATGCGCGAGAACCTGAAAGTCACCCGTCGGGAACCGTTTCCTGATACCATCAACAAATCCGTCAACCAGACGTTGAGCCGAACGGTGATGACCTCTGGATTGACCTTCATGACCTGTCTCGCATTGTTCCTCTTCGGAGGGCCTGTGTTGAATGGCTTCGCCTTCGCACTGGTGTGCGGGATTGTGATTGGGACTTATTCTTCGATCTTCATCGCCAGCCCGATTCTACTGTTCTGGAAGCAGGCGATGGAGGGTCGCAAGGGGCCGGCCAAGCCGGCGAAGTCGCGAGCTTAGTCCAAGGCATCTGCTCTGGATGAGGTGAGCGAAAGAGTGCAAAGGCCGGATCGACAGACGGAGCGCGCAGGCTACTGGGCCTTCCGCGCAAACCGGCAAGACAGACCGGGGAGTTAAGACATGTTTGAACAAACTTTCGTCGGTGAAGGACAAACCAAGAAGCCGTTTGCGGTATTCATCTCCTTCCTGTTACAGGTGGTGCTGATCATCGTAGCGGTTCTCATTCCGCTGATCTTCACAGATTCTCTGCCGAAGACTCAGCTCACCAGTTTCCTGGTGGCCCCGCCGCCACCGCCCCCACCGCCTCCTCCGCCGCAGGCAGTGCAGCAGGTCAAGCCCGTCAAGGTGATTAAGCGTCAATTTGACTTGGGCGTACTGACCGCACCGAAAGAAATTCCCAAAGAAGTGGCCATGATCACGGAAGATGAAATGCCGCCTCCCGGCGCCGGTGTGGGCGTTGTGGGTGGTGTAGCCGGTGGCGTACCGGGCGGCACCATGGGTGGCGTGCTTGGTGGGATTATTGGAGGCGTAGGCAGCGCGCCGCCGCCGCCCCCCCCGCCTCCAGCCGAGAAGCCCAAGCCGGCCACTCCATCCCGCATTCGTGTGGGTGGCAACGTGGCTGAGGCTAAGGTCATCAACCGTGTCCAGCCGGTGTATCCTCCTTTGGCCAAACAGGCCCGCGTATCGGGAACCGTGCGTCTGAACGCAGTGATCTCCCGCGACGGCGCCATCCAGGATCTTCAAGTAGTGAGCGGCCACCCCCTGTTGGTGCAGGCTGCCCTGCAGGCCGTGCGCCAATGGCGCTATTCGCCCACGCTGCTCAACGGTGAGCCCGTGGAAGTGGCTACCACCATCGACGTGAACTTCACGCTGCGGTAGCTTGACAGCAACCAAACAACCAACAAGACGGATTGACGATTTCAACTCGCGGGAGACTGACGTAACATGCTTTTGCAATTGCAAGTTTGGGCTTTTTTCTTGATGGCGGAAGGCGGCGCGGTGGCATTCGACCTCCGTTCCATGTGGGAGCAAATGGGCTTCCTGGCCAAGGCCGTCGTTGTGATTCTGTTCATCATGTCCGCTTACTCCATCGGCGTGATGATTGACCGCTGGTTGGCCTTCAGTGCCGCCAAGAAGCAATCGCGCGCCTTCGCTCCGGCTGTCGCCGGCGCGCTGCGTGAAGGCAAGCTGGATGAAGCAATCAAGATCGCTGACCGCTACAAGAAGAGCCACCTGGCCAAGGTGGTTGTGGCCGGCCTTCAGGAATTCCGCGCTCACCAGATGAGCGGCGAACTTTCCTCCAGCGACATCGAAGCTTCCAAGCGCGCTCTTGAGCGGGCCGAAGCCATCGTACACGCCGAACTGAAGCGCGGCATTCCTGCATTGGCTACCATCGGATCCTCTGCCCCCTTCGTGGGTCTGTTCGGAACGGTGGTTGGTATCATCAACGCCTTCCAGGGCATTTCCACGGAAAAGGCTACTGGTTTGGGCGCGGTTGCGGGCGGTATTTCTGAAGCGCTGGTGGCCACCGCCATCGGTCTGTTCGTCGCCATTCCGGCGGTGTGGATGTACAACTCCTTCACGTCCAACGTGGAAGCGTTTGACGTGGAAATGGCCAACTCGAGTTCCGAGTTGATTGACTACTTCATCAAGCGCACCCAGAAGAGCGCGACCGCCAAGGGCTAGTTTCAGCCAGGTGCGTCCCGGTGGCGCACAGCCAAGCCGAGCGTTGATCTCGTATGCGGGGGAGCCTCCCGGGTTCCCCCGCCAATCCTGAACTCAACCCGCGGCCCACAGGCACAAGACACTGCAAGGAGACGACAACGATGGCGAAAAAAAGGGTAGCGATGGGTGCGGTCTCCGACATCAACGTCACCCCCATGGTGGACGTGATGCTGGTGCTGCTCATCATCTTCATGGTGATCACGCCCATGCTTTCCAAGGGCATCAGCGTGGAAATGGTGCAGACCCGTAACCCCATTACGATGGAAGCGGCAGACAAGGAAGAAGCCATTGTCGTAGCGGTAACCCGCGACGGCAAGACTTTCCTCGGTTCTGATCCCATGCCCGTGGAAGTTCTACCTTCCAAGGTGAAGGATTTGTTGATGACGCGTGTGGACAAAACCGTGTATGTGAAGTCCGACGCGCGTGCCCGGTACGAAAAGGTGACCGAAGCGGTGGATAGCCTCCGTGGCGCTGGCGTTGACCAGGTTGGGTTGCTGACCGAGAAGATCAAGGATCCTCGGGCTGCCGCCATGGCCGTCGCACCGGCTGGCATCTAGTGGTGCAGAGCGCTTCGGCGAACTGAACCCCACCCAAGCAAGCGAGAACGGGTTGGCCTTGTGCCTCACGCTTCAAGGCCAGACTCACTCTGTTTAGGTCACCGAATCTTTGGCCAGGCCACAAGAAATTGATGAGGCCATAGGAATTTTGACGAGGCCACAGGAATTTTGACGAGGCCACAGGAATTTTGACGAGGAGAGTGCCTTATGGGAATGGCAGCAGGCGGTGGTGATGGCGGCGCAAAAGCTGACATCAACATGACCCCGCTCATTGACGTGCTACTGGTGCTGTTGATCATCTTCATGATCATCACCAATGAACCCCCCCGAGGTTTGGAGTCGCTGGTTCCGCAGCCGCCACCTCCGGATATGCCGCCGCCCGATCCTAATGAGAACAGGACGGTGGTCATTCAAATTGCGGCTGACCAGTCGTTGAAGATCAATGAAGAGCCCACGGACCTGAATCGCATGGGCCCCCGGTTGGAAGAGATCTTCAAGACGCGCGCCGAACGCGTGGTATTCGTGAAGGGCGATCCAAGCCTGGAGTACCGCTATGTTGCCGCCGCCATCGATATTGCCAAGGGCGCGGGTATCGACAAAGTGGGCCTGATGACCCCCGGGGTGGAGAGCGGCGAATAGCCCTCCCCCCTTTTTCTTTTTCGCAGACAGGAGAGGATTGGGATGAAGCGAAAAATCGCACTCATATTGCTGACCGCATTCCTGCTGGCTATCTCACTTGCTAGTGCCGGATGCCAGAAGCTGAAGGCGCGCGACGAACTGAACAAGGGTGTCCAGGCTTACAAGAACGCCAAGTACGCCGATGCGGTGGAACACTTCAAAACCGCCATCGATCTGGATCCCGAGTTTCCAACTGCCCGCTTGTACCTGGCCATGTCCTACTTCAGCCAGTACATTCCTGGCGCCACTTCCGAGGACAACGTGAAGTTGGCTCGGAGCGCGGAGTCGGAATTCATGACCGTGCTGAAGGATAACCCCGCTGACGAAGTGGCGGTGGAATCCCTTGCAAGCTTGTACTACAACGAAGCGCAGGGCGAGGCCACCATCGACAACAAGATTGCCGCTCTTGCCAAGGCGAGTGAATGGTACGACAAGCTGATCGGCCTCAACCCCAACAAGAAGGAAGCTTACTATACGTTGGGCGTCATTGCGTGGGCAAAGACCTATCCCCGTCGTATGGCGGCCCGCAGTGAATTGGGAATGAAGCCGGATGCCCCGGGTCCGATTAAGGACAAGAACAAGCTGGCTGAATTGCGTGAAAAGAACATGGAAGCCGTGGAGAAGGGAATCGGCTATTTGCAGAAGGCGATTGAGCTGGATGCAGAGTACGACGATGCCATGGCCTACATCAACCTGTTGTACCGCGAACGCGCCGATCTGCAGGAAGATCCCGCCGCATACGAAAAGGACATCGATATGGCGGAAAATTGGGTGGAGCGTTCCTTGAACATCAAGAAGATCCGCGCTGCCCGCGAGGCCGAGAAGGGCGCCGTAGGTATCGTGAACGCACCAACCGAGTAGTGCCCGCACTGCTTGGCGGCGAAGCGCTTGCCCGTGAACGGTTCATTGGCCATGGTGGGCTGCACAGCCTAATTAGGCTGGGTTGGGCAGCACAACGAAAGTGCGCTGCACAGCACAACGAAAGTGCGCTGCACAGCACAACGAAAGTGCGCTGCACAGCACAACGAAAGTGCGCTGCACAGCACAACGAAAGTGGGCTGCACAGCCGATCTCTGGTGCGCTCAACAGCCAACGTTTGACGCGCTGAACAGGTCAATTTGGGGGGCCGGTACGATGGCCTTCTGAGGTTCAATACCGGTGTCCGGCCCCGACATTTCGGGTGCCGGGAAAACCGAACCGATGTCCGGTTTAGTACAATCAAGTGGGGCGGATCTTCCGCCCCACTTGTGTTTTCGTTGCTTGGGGTTGCGTGTGGGTCGTGACCATGGTGCCATTGGCGAGTTAACCTTTCCGGAGAGCGGTAGCGACGAACTGCGTACGCTCCATCCGGTGGCCCAGGCGGCCTACCAGGACCTGGAAGATCGCATCCGCGCGGCGCGCCCCTGGGAAGACCTCAGCACCCTCCGCTACACTTTCGACTACGCCAACTGGCAGCATCGCCAGCAGGTTCGCGATTCCGGCGAACCTTACATCCTGCACCCCCTTGGCGTCGCGTCTCTCCTGTTTGAAATGCAGATGGACCTCACTTCCATTCAAAGTGGGTTGCTGCACGATGCAGTGGAGGATACCGGCGCCACCGCGGAAGACGTGACCCGGCTGTTTGGCGAGCACGTCGCAC
>JALOKO010000144.1 GCA_025456495.1 Bryobacterales bacterium
AGCCAACCAGCAAGCGCAGCCACGCATTCATGTCATCGTTCATGGGCTGCCCCCCAATCAGATGCGCACTCAACAGAATCGCCGCCAGCAAACTAGGGATAAGCACGGGATACACAAGCACCGGCAGCATCACCTCGCGTAGGCGGAGGTTCACCGTCAGCGCGCCGAACACGGTGCCCACCACACTCATGCCCCAGGTGGCCAGCACCAGCACCACCAGCAACATGGGCCACTGCTTGGCCCAGCGGATGTTGTAGAAGATGCCGAACACGGGCAAAGAGAGACACTCCACCAACAGCAGCAACACTGCGTTGGCGATGGCCTTTCCGAAGAGAATCGCCGATGGCGGCAAGGGCGAGGCCAGCAGCGCCTCCAGGCAATCGTTGGGAAGCTCACGCGCAAAGCTACGATTCAGCAACAGGGTGCCGGCAAAGGTGAAGATCAGCCACAGCAGGCCGCCAGCAATCTCCCGCGCCTGTTCGGCATCCGGGTCAAAGGCAAAGCTGAACAGCAGCAGCATGGCCATGCTGAAGGCGATGGCGGCGTTGAGCGAGTCCTTTGACCGCAGCTCCATGCGAAGGTCCTTGCCCGCTACCAAAAGGGCCGCCTGCAGGGTGTTCATGCCTTGTCCCCGCAGAGGGCGTAAACGGACGCAGGATCAGTCAGCATGGCGTGGGTGCGTTCGCCGCAATAGACCACCGCCCCACGATCCAGCAGCAACACATGCGAGGCCAACTGCATCCCTTCGGACAGATGATGGGTGCTCATCAGCAGGGTGGCGCCATCCGCGATAGCCTCCTGCAGCAACCCCCGCACCATGGCCGTGGCGCGGTCATCCAGAGCCGTGAGCGGTTCGTCCAACAACAGCAAGCGCGGCCCCCCAATCAACACGCGGGCCAGGGCCAGGCGCTGCCGCATGCCGCGCGAATACTCGTGTGGGCGATTGTGCGCGACGCGCTCCAACTGCACCCGCCGCAGCCATTCGCGCACCTTGGCGGCGGCATCGGGCAGGCGCGCCACACGGGCGGCCAGCAAGAGATTTTCCTCCGCGCTGAGTTCGTCGTACAAGCCGGAGCCATGGCCAAGGAATCCAATGGAGCGACGTCCCTCCGCATGCGTGGGGTCAGCGCCAAACACGGTCACCGCTCCTTCACTTGGCACGTTCAGGCCTGCCAGCAACCGGATAAGCGTGGTCTTCCCTGCCCCGTTGCGTCCCAGCAGCGCCATGCACGCCCCGGGTGGAATCTGGAAGCTGGCCTGCCGCAGAGCGGCGTACACGCCAAAGTAGCGTGTCACGCGGCGGGCGTCCACGGCCATCATGACTGGCCGCGATCCTTGCCCGGCGCGGATGGCTTGCGATACAGCAGCATCAGCGCGAACAACAGCGCCATGCCGCCCGCACCTGTAATCAGTGGCAGGTTGTCATACACAGACGGCTTCACGTTGCGAATCCGCGGACTCTCGGCGGCCTCGCCCTCTGCTGGAGCCTCGGTGATGGATCCACTCCCGCGAATCTTCAAGGTGACGGCGGCGCCCGACAAACTGAAAATCTGCGCCTGCGTGCGAGGCTCAGCACCCATCGCCACAAGCCCGTCCCCTTCCAGCGTGACGCCCGGGGCTGCCACCACTCGGGTACGCCCTTCCTGCCGCAGGGTGCGCACTTGCAATTGCCCTTCCCCGCCCGCGTACGGAACGACGTAGCTCAAGTCAAATCGGCTCTCTCCAGGGGGGACCGCATCCGCAACCTGGTACACATCGGCAAGACTGGTCTTCTTGGCTTCAGACAAACGCGGACGTTGGTCTGGCCCGATGAAGCTCACTTGAACAATCCCCTTGGCCTCAGCCGGAAGTACAAAGCGCAGGCTGCCCTGTCGCGGGTCCAGCAGCGTGCGCTGCGTGCCGTTGTTCAGTACAAAGGACTCGCTCACCACCATCTGCGTTTGGCCGGGCTCCACGAAGACGATGTGCTGGTCCAGCTTCACTTCAGCGGCATCACTGGTAGTCTCATACACCGCCACCTGCAAGTTGTTGGGCGGCAGCATGGGAGGAATGACCTGTGAGTAGAGCACTCCCGCGTATTCCGTTTCCAGGGCACAGATGCCATTCAGGTTTTCGGGAAAAGCGAAGCGCCCGTCCGCGCCGGTGGTCACGCGGTTGAGGATAGAACCGCTGCCATCCTCGGCCAGCTTCACCAGCGCAACATTGGCGCCGGATTGCGGCTGGCCGGTAGTCTTGTTGGTAACCACGCCGTCCACCGCCGCATACAGCGGGGCCAGCACGGCCAGCGTAAGCAACCAGGAAAGCAGCTTCATGCGCGCGCCTCATCCATGCGATGGCCGCACTCGCCGCAAAACTTCATCGGTTGGGCAAAACTCGCCCCGCAGTTGGCGCAGACAAAACGCTGCGTTCCCGACGCGGATTCTGACAGTAGCGCGGTGGCTGACTTCGCCATCGGGCCGGTTGCAGCGCGTTCGGCCTTCGGTCGCGTGGCTCCCGCTGCCGCAGTTACGGAAGCTGTCACAGAGGCGCCGATGGAGTTGACGTTCGTGTGCCCCAATACGCCTTCGATCTCCTTGTTCACCTGCGTCAGTTCCTGCTGGAGATCGGCCTTCGTGGCTTGGTAATCCTCCTGCGACAGCTTGCCCATAAGGAACTCGAAATTGGCGTCGCGCAGGTTCTCATAGATGGCGGCTTTGCGCTCGTCCAGATGCCCCGTAGGCGAGTGCGGCTCCACATAGGGGAGATCCTGCGGGCGAATGAACAACACGTACAGCAGGACTACCAGCACCAGCCCGATCGAAAGCGCAACCATCATGATGGGTTCTCACACCGTCGGCGAAAGGGCTAGTCGCCCGCGCGCGCCACTGGCGCCTCCTCCAACTCATTGGCCATGTCGCTGATTTGCGACGACACCAGTTTGGTGCGCCCCATCTGCCGGTCAACCTTCGATGGAACCAGGCACACAAAGGTTCCCAGGAACATCATCCACGCACCCACCCAGATCCAGCTCACCAGCGGGAAGACGTAGGCTTGGATGACCGCCTTCTGCCCATCCTCTGAGGTGCCCGCAAAGTTGATATACAGGTCCTCGCGGGGCGCGCGGCGGATGGCCACCTCAGACGTGCTTTGCCTGCTGGATTCGTAAAAGCGCCGTTCCGGCTCCAGCGTCACCAGGAAGCGGCCGTTCACGTAAGCATCCACTTTGGCATGGTTCCAGACATAGTTGGGTGTCTGGCCGTTGGTGATCTCGCGCACCCGCAACTCGTAACCCGCAATCTGGAAGCTACCACCCATGGGGACTTCCAACGTAAGCTCCTTGTTGAAAGCAGCTCCGGTAAAACCCACAAACATGATCACGATGGCCATGTGGACGATGTAGCCGCCATAGCGCCGGGTATTGCGATGCGTCAGTTCCAGCATGGCGGGCAACATCCATTGTCCGGTACGCTTGCCCAGCGCGCCCGCGCCCTTGACGAACTCAGTGACGATCACGATTGCGACAAACAGGCAGAATCCGAACGAGATGGCGGCATAGGCGTGGTGCATGCCACTGGCCACCAGCACCACCATCAACACCAGCCCAGCCACGCCCGGCCATAGGAAGTTGCGGCGCAGGCTATCAACTGAGGTCCGCCGCCACGCAAACAACGGCCCCACGCCAGTCAACAGCAGCAGAAACAGCCCGATGGGCACCATCACGCGGTTGAAGAAGGGCGCATCCACGCTGATTTTCTCTCCCGTGAAGGCCTCTGACAGCACCGGAAACAGCGTGCCCCACAGCACGGCAAAGCAGCTTGCCAACAACAGCAGGTTGTTGAACAGGAAGCTGGATTCGCGGCTCATCACGCTGTCCAATCGCGACTCAGTGCGCAGAAAATCCATGCGATCCAGAATCAGGTAAATCACCAGCCCGATGGCAATCGCCATGAAGGTAATGAAGTAATTGCCGATGGGCGACTGCGCGAAGGCATGGACGGAACTCACAATGCCTGACCGCGTAAGGAAGGTGCCAAAGATACAAAGCAGGAAGGTGGCGCTAATCAGCACCATGTTCCACACCTTCATCATGCCCTTCTTCTCCTGCATCATCACCGAGTGCAGGAACGCCGTACCGGTAATCCACGGAAGCAGGGAGGCGTTCTCCACCGGATCCCAGCCCCAGTAGCCGCCCCATCCCAACACCTCGTAGGCCCACCCGGCGCCCAGCAAAATCCCAACGCTTTGGAAGAGCCAGGTCACCAGAGTCCAACGGCGCGTGGTGTGGATCCACGCTTCGCCGGGTTCACGGCGAATCAACGACGCCATGGCGAACGCGAACGGCACGGTAAAGCCCACGTAGCCCAGATACAGCATGGGGGGATGGATGGCCATCGCAGGGTGCTGCAACAGCGGGTTCAAGCCGTTTCCGTCTGGCACTGCGGTCACCAGTTTGCCAACCGCCAACATCTCAAAGGGGCTGACAACGAAGGCAATCAACAGGGTGAAGAAGGTCAACGTGCCACCCAGGATCGTGACCACGTAGGGAAGAATGCGCCGGTGCTTTTTGCGATTACTGAACACCACCACGGCGGTGTAGCTGGCCAGGATCCAGGCCCAGAACAGAAGTGACCCCTCCTGCCCGCCCCACCACGCTGCAAACTTGTACAGCACCGGCATTTCGCGGTTGGAGTGCGCGGCCACATAGGCCAGCCGGAAGTCGCTATTCAGCAGCGCGTAGATCAGCAGGCCCGATGCCACGCTCAACAATCCCCAGATGGCGTACACCGCCCGTTCGGCGCTGGCCACCAGGTAGGGTCTGTCTTTCCATGCGCCCAACAAGGAACCCAGTGTGGCGAAGACAGAGAGCAGAAATGCGAAAAGAATTGCGAGCGAACCCAAGTTTTCCATGGTACGCGGTACTCAACTTCCAGTGCGCGATCCTCTACTTGCAGTGCGAAGGACTCTACTTCCAAAGATCCAACGTCAGCGGCAAAAGGCGCATTAGGACGCCTTGTTGTTGATCACTTCGTTGGCCACGCCCTCGCCGTTCTGTTCCTTGGGAGCGTACTTGGAGGCGCACTTGGCCTGGATGCGCTTGGCGTAGAAGGTGCCGTCCGGCGCCATCCGTCCGTCCGCCAGGGCTTGCGCATTGTCGCGGAAGGTGTCGGGCAGCGGCTCCGTTCCGTCGTAGATCACCGGTAGCCGCAGATCTTCCTGGGCAAGCGTGAAGCGCACAATGGAACCATCACGCACAATGGAGCCGGGCATCACATCGCCCGCGACGCGAAGGCGTTTTTCCAGGTCGCCATCCTCCATCGCCTTCACCTCGTCAATGGTCTTATAGTAGGCCTTCGACTCGTCAATTCCGCCGATGGCCAGCCAGAGGATCACGCCCAAGATGGCTACCGTGATCAAACCAAACTTCCACGAGTTGTTCATCCTAAACCTCTTGGCCCTTAGTATAACGATTTCACCAGCGGGAATCCGCGACTTCAGTCACAGCGCCTCTGCGGCCGTCGCCTCGTCGGACGGCCCCATGCGGGGGAGGCGATGCGCCGAGCGCCCGATGGAAAGTTCCTGCAATACCATAATATCTCCTGTCAAACCGAAAGTGGAGGAAACTGTACAGGATTCCATCCTCATCGGCTGGCAGACTTGAGGCTGGGCACACCGCTGGCTGACCGGGACGGGCTCCTGCCCGCATCTGCCTGCCCGGCATGAATAGCCTGCCCCGCACGGAAAGCCTGCCATTCAGGCGCCAGCAGCGAATACAACCGCATATCCAGGTGTTGGCCCTGCACCAAATTGGCGCCACGCAGAAGGCCCTCATACTGGAAGCCAATGCGTTCGGCCACCCGACAACTGCGCTCATTGGACGCCGCGCACCGCAGTTCCAACCGATGCAGCTTCCATTCCTCGAAGCAATAAGTGAGAAAGACCCGCATCAACCGGGTGATGATGCCTCGGCCTTGTGCGCGATGGCTCAACCAATAGCCGACATTGCCTACTTTGTCCGCCTTGCTCACCACGCGCAACGCCATCATGCCCACGAACTCGTCGCGATCCCACACGGCGCCATGGATGCCATCGCCATGCAGAAACACGTCGCGGGCATTCTGCAGGAACTTCACCGTATCGGGCAGGCCCTGTGTATGCTGCACCCACGGAAGCCAGCGGCCCAGGTGTTCCCGTTCCGCGTCCACAACTTGAAAGATGCGCGCTGCCAGACCTCGATGCAGAGTGCGCAACTCCAACCCTTCGCCCGCATCACAAAGCACCCTTACCGCCATAGAGATCGTCTGGCCATCCTTGTCGTTTCGCTCCCCGCTGAATCTCTTTCAGGATAGCGCTCAGCCCGGGGAAAGCACCCGTTGGCATCAAGATTCCCGCGACTTCCCCCTTCCGATGAGACTCTAACGAAATACAAACATCCGGGCGGAGTTCCCCTGCAAGCCTATGCGCGGAAGGCCGGTCGGTATTCGGAGGAATACAGAACCCATGCGATATCCAGAGCCACTCATCGTCCCCATGCGCGAGGACCTTACCCGTAACGGCATTGCGGAAACCCGCACGCCGGAGGAAGTAGACGCAGCCCTGCAGGCTGACGGAGGAACCGTGCTGGTGGTGATTAATTCCGTCTGCGGTTGCGCAGCGGGCAAGGCGCGGCCCGGCATCGTCATGTCACTGCGTGGTGATGTGAAGCCGGACAAGGCCATCACCGTGTTTGCCGGCGCGGATGTCGAAGCCGTGGATCACGTGCGCAATCTGCTGGCGGACTACCCGCCCAGTTCGCCGTCGGTGGCGCTGTTCAAGGACGGCAAGCCGGTCTACATGATGCACCGCCGGGACATCGAAAGCAGCACCGCGCCGGAAATCGCCGTCACGCTAAAGGCTGCCTACATGCAGCACTGCGCCCAACCCCAGCAGGCCTAGCGGCACGGGTCGAGCGATCCCCCTTTCGCGGAGCCGTCCTGATCGGTTGCGTCTGTCTCGTATCAACGATGCTGCACACCGCGTTTCTTGTCCTGCGACGGGCGTCTCGTTCAGCGATCGGAAAGCGCGGTGTGAGGACAGTGCAGCAAGAGGAAAGCCTAGTCTGAGGAAAGCCTAGTCTGAGGAGAGCCTAGTGTGAGGGCATGGGAATCGCCTTCGTTCTTCTGGTCTGGCTGGTATTCGGGGTGGTTACCGCAGCCGTCACCAACCTACTGCTTGTGGGCTGTACGGCGTTGGCCACGCGGAAGCGAGGCCCCAGAAAGGCGCTCCTACTCTTCAGCGCGGCGATTCCGGTGGGCGCCATCACATGGTTGTTCACCGTGGGTGTGTGTCTGGGCATCTTGAACGAGTTGGTATTCGATCGGGATTTTGGGCTTGGTAATGGCTTCCATTGTCGACTTCCCAACGGCTATCGGCTGTACATGATCGACGTCATGGATTACGCCACGTTAAGCCAACCAGACAAACCGAGCGCCTTGAACGTCAGGGAACTGCAGCTTGAGGATGGCTTCGTACTGGGTGTGTCCCAGGAATGGGATTTTCTACATACGCCTGTAGGAACTCCCAATCCACCGCGTTATTTCCTCATCGATATCCAGCGAGGCGTAATGTTCCAATTCGACATGGTCGTTGAATTGGAGCAAGCCGCCGTGGGCAAAGGAATCTCTATGTTGAAGCTGGAGCAGGTGGGCGAGGTTTATTTCAGATATCGCCGCTCGTGGGGGGATCTTGCCGCCGCTCTGGTCGCCGGAGCACCCCCGCTGATTGCCCTCGCGCTGCTGATCGGATGGATTCTCCGGGTCAGGCGACGTGAATTCAATAAGGTCTTGGCATTCACGGGGTCTACCTAAGCGCCCTTCTTCGCGACGGGCTGACAACGTGCTGTTGCAGGCTCAATCTCGAGGAGACACAGCCGTATTGCCCAAGTTGCAACGGATCACCCAAATCAAGAGAAGCCCCGTCCCCACATCCCCCGGGTGGTGATAGGATCATTCCTTGGATTCCAGGGATTGCCCTGGCCGAGTGGGAGGTGATATGGATCGTCGAGCTTTCCTGGGTGCGTCGGCTGCGCTGGCAGCCACCCCAGCATTGCAAGGGCAGAGTGGCGGTGGATACCGCTACAAACTGCGCTATGCCCCGCGCATCGGATTTGTAGGGAACCTGAGTATTCCTGAGCAACTGGACCTC
>JALOKO010000145.1 GCA_025456495.1 Bryobacterales bacterium
GTTGACACACCAGGATATGCCGATGCCGTCAACAGCACTACAGCCGCGAACATCAAAACGAGCTTGCTTTTCATGTGGGGTATCTCCTTGCGAGCTTGCCTTCGCTCATTGGGTATTACGAGCGGTTTCTTCAGATGTTCCGGGGAAACGTCAATTTTTTCGTTCCCGCATCCCAGGTTTTCCAGCTCTGCAATTAGATACGCGCAACCGGGTTGGTTATTACTGGCCTTCGTCCGATTTTATTGTATTCAGACCTGTCCATATTGTTCGTTATTGGGAAATTGCGGACAGTAGGTCCTGGCCGACGGCGCGATGGCGGCAGGCGTTGGCCAGGGGGCGCCTTCGCCGTTGCCTGGGTACGGCCCGCCAAAGGGAACACGACACGGGGCGCCAGGAATTACAGGTCCAGCGTCTCCCAGAATTCCATCGCCTCCTCGGGAGTTACGCAGGCCGTCATAGGGATGACGCCCGGATTGTTGTCGGCAACGTTCCACTCATCCAGAACCCGAAAAAGCTTCAGCTTGGCGAGCGCGTAACATTCCTTGGGGCTTACCGGTCTGCCCGCGTGCCGGGCCAGGGCGATGGGGATGGCGTCCGGGAGGCGGATGCCCAGTTCCTGTTCCGCCTGTCGTTGGGATGCCACCAGAAACACGTAATCTCTGGCAGTCTGACCCGTTGGCCGTTCGGCGTCCGGCCCCTGCTGCCGGTATCCCGCGTAGACATATTGAAAGACGTAGCCACTCAACGCCGAGTAGGTCTTGGTACGGCGTACGGCCGGAATGCCCTGCAAGGGGGGCGTGTCCGCCGCATGCTGCTTTCCGGGACTTCCGCGAAGGCGTCGCAACCAGTCAATCACGCTACTACCTTATCAAGGGCGGAGAGCCGCAGCCGCTGCTGCTGCCCCGACGGCCAACCCATTCCGTCTCGCAAGGCGTGGCCGCGCTAATCTGAAACCCATGGATGCGTCGCCGCAAGCCCCTCCGCCCGCCCTCACCTTGGCGGAGCGCGCCGCCCTGGACGAAGGGGTGAAGGAAATCAACAGCGGCGCGTTCTTCCTCGCGCACGAGACCATTGAACAGGCCTGGACCCACTGTCACAGCCCCTTGCGTCCCTTCCTACAGGCGCTGATTCATGTCGCGGTTGGCTGCCATCATGCCGGCAATGGAAATCAACCGGGGATGGAACGGCAGCTTGCCAAGGCGAGGCGCAAGCTGGCGGCGTTTCTTCCGGTTTGCGAGGGTATCCAGACCGCTGAGCTGGATAGCCGCCTGGCCGCCATGTTGCGACACAGCCGCCACTACGCCAGCGGACGATGGCCGCTTCCGCGGAATCTGGTCCCTTGGGCGAACGGCGGCCACCATGCCCCACCGGACGGGTGGGCTATTCTGGAAGGGAAAGCGAACCCATTGGCCGCCTCACACGCCAGCCCATCTCAACCTATGCGCCGCGCCCTCTCCACCCACCTCTTTGTCCATCACAAGCTCACCACAGCCACACTGCAACGCATCCTGAGTGGTGGCATCCACCTGGTGGAGATCTTCTGCGCGCGGCAGCACCTGGATTATCACAACCCGCAACAGGTGCGGGAGGTGGCGTCCTATCTGGCTGACAGTCCACTGCAGGTGCATTCTGTCCACCTCCCCATGTTCAATGACGAGCATTGGGGAAAGGGGGGCCCGGGCAGCCTGGTGGATATCGCCAGCCCGTCCAAGCCCAAGCGCATTGCCGCCGTGGATGAGGTGAAGCGCGCCCTAGAGCTTTCCGAAGCCTTCCCCTTCGCGTTCGCTGTGCAGCATCTGGGCGTTGGCTGGGATGAAGAGTGGAGCATGCAGAAGGTGGACGCCGCCTTCAGTTCCCTGGATGAGTTGCGGAACTTCTCGCGCCAGCGCGGCGTGGAGATCCTGATTGAGAACATCCCGAACGCCCTTTCCAGCGCCCAGAAGCTGCTGGAGTTTTTTGAATTGACGCACTTGAACCTGGGTGTCTGTTTCGACGTTGGGCACGCCAACCTGATGGAGGGCGTGGAGGCAGCCTTTGAACTGTTGGAGCCGCGCATCCGTTCCCTGCACGTCCACGACAATAACGGCAAGGAGGACAAGCATCTCTTTCCCGGAATCCATCCTGGTGGCACGGTGGATTGGAAGCGCACGATGGCGCTTTTGCGTGGGGAGGCGCTTTTGCGTGGGGAGGCTCCGTTGCGTGGGGAGGCGCCGTTGCGTGGCGGGGAGCCGCCAGACGCCCCAAACGGGAACAGCCGTTACACGCTGCTCTTGGAGTTGAAGGAAGACCCCGCCATGGCTGACCCGCTGGCAGGGGCGTTGGACGTGTTCCGTACCCTGGAGGCTTTGTAAATGTCGATTGACGAAACGACCGCCGTAACCGCGGCTGCACCGCGCATCCGCATCGCGGAGGCGGCCCACCATGTGGGGCAAGTGGTCTCAATCCCCGGATGGCTGTACAACCTGCGCAAGTCCGGCAAGATCGTCTTCCCCATCCTGCGCGATGGCAGCGGCATGATGCAGTGCGTCGGCGTGAAGGCGGAACTGCCCGAGGAGACCTTTGAGGCCATCAAGCACCTCACCCAGGAATCCTCAGTGATTCTCACCGGCGCCATCCGCGCCGAGGAGCGCGCGATGGGCGGCTATGAGATGGATATCCAGTCCATTGAAGTGCTGCAGCGCGTGCCGGAGGAGCAGCCCTATCCCATCACGCCAAAGGACCACGGCATCGAGTTCCTGATGGACAACCGCCACCTCTGGCTGCGTAGCCGCCGCCAGCACGCCATCCTGCGCGTGCGCCACGAGGTGATTCGCGCCGTACGCGACTTCTTCGACAACGACGGCTTCACGCTGGTAGATTGTCCTATCTTCACTCCCGCTTCCTGCGAAGGCACCACCACCCTGTTTGAGGTGGATTACTTTGAAGACGAGAAGGTCTACCTGACGCAATCCGGCCAGTTGTACAACGAGGCCACCGCGATGGCCTTCGGCAAGACCTATTGCTTCGGCCCCACCTTCCGTGCCGAGAAGTCCAAAACCCGCCGTCACCTGACAGAGTTCTGGATGGTGGAGCCGGAGATGGCGTACGCCACCATTGAGGATGTCAAGCAACTCGCGGAGCGTTTCGTCTGCTATGTGGTGGGGCGTGTGCTGGAGGCGCGGGGCGAGGAATTGAAGGTGCTGGAGCGGGACACTTCCAAGCTGGAGGCCTGCCTGCCGCCCTTCCCACGCATGAGCTACGACGATGCGGTGACCTTCCTGCAGGCGAACGGCAGCGACATCCAGTGGGGCAGCGACTTCGGGGGAACCGACGAAACCATCCTCACCCAGAACCAGGACCGTCCGATTCTGGTGGACCGCTTCCCCACCGAGATCAAGGCCTTCTACATGCAGCCGGACCCCATCCGGCCAGAGGTGGCGCTTGGCGTGGACGTGCTGGCGCCGGAAGGCTACGGCGAAATCATCGGCGGCGGCGAACGGATCCATGATCTGGACCTGCTGCTGCAACGGCTTCAGGCGCACCAATTGCCCCAGGAACCCTTCGACTGGTACATCGATCTACGCCGCTACGGCAGCGTGCCACACGGGGGTTTCGGCATGGGGATTGAGCGCTGTGTGGCCTGGATTTGCGGCTTGGAGCACGTCCGCGAAACGATTGCCTTCCCGCGCATGCTCTACCGCACCAAGCCATAATCGGACCCGCTTACCGGGGCTTGGCGGCCTACATGCGGCGCTGTTCCTCCAGAGTGTTCGGGAGCCGTGTGGTCACCACGGCGCCCAGCAACGGGAACACCAGTAGCAGCATTAAGGCATCGTGCATGCCAATGTGGTCAGCCAGCCATCCGGTGAGGGGTACGAACAGCAGGCCTGCCACGCCCCACGCAAAACCCATCATCAACGACGAGACCGTGGCCGTTTGGCTGGGCGCCAGTTCCTGAGCCATCAATACGTTCACCGGGATGGTGAACAGGAGCACTGCGCCACCCAGGCACAGCCCCAGTGCGGACAGCCATCCGTTGGTGAGGAAGAACACGAGCAGGCAGGGTGTGGTTCCCAGCATCGACCACAAAATGACGCGCTTTCCACCGAAGCGGTCCGCCAGGGTGCCTCCCAGAAAGCCGCCCATGGCCCCGCACACCAGATAGGCGCTCACCAGATAGTTACCCATCACCAGCGACATGCTGCGTTCCACGTTCAAGTACAAGGGCAACAACTGGGCGAAGGTTACCTGCACGGTGGAGCGAATAAACACCAGCAGAAAGAGCAGCGTGATGGGCTTCCATACCCGCCGGATGGGCTCCCAGGATCCGCCTCGGGAGGCCCTGTCGCCCACGGGCTGCAGGTCGCGCGGAAGATAGATCCACAACAACAGCGTGCCGATGGCCCCCGGAAGGATGCTCCACGGCAGGGATTCGAAGCCAAAGGTGGTTACGAGTGCGGCATAAAAGCTGGGTCCAATGGCAAAGCCGAGGGTGCCCGAACTGATGAAGGCAGCCATGGCGCGGCCGCGTTTGTACTCAACGCCACGAACGGCCAGAGAGGTGCCCTGCGGATGGAAAGCAGCGATGCCCACGCCCGCCACAAACACCAGCGCCATGATGGTGAAATAGTCCGGTGCGAAGCGTAGCAGGGCGATGGCGCTGCTGGCCAGAAGTGGCGACAACACCGTGAACAAACGGGATCCGGTGCGATCCGCCAGCCAGCCATACAAGGGCTGCAGCAGACTTGCCGAGAACACGAACACCCCGCCCAGGATGCCCGCCTGCGTCAACGAAATGCCGAAGCGGTCCCGTAGCACCGGCTGCAATCCTCCCAGCGCCGCGGAGGAAAGATCAATCGCAAAATGGCCCATGCACAGCAGCACAAAGGTGAGTACCCCGAAGCCAGCCAAGCGATGCGGCTTGGCCGTCGCTGCGGCAACGAGGGCTGGATTGCTGGAACTCATGGAAGAGGGAACGTCTCAGGTTGGCCGGACACCCTTA
The DNA here is from genome assembly GCA_025456495.1 of Bryobacterales bacterium. GTDB lineage: Bacteria > Acidobacteriota > Terriglobia > Bryobacterales > Bryobacteraceae > JACTMJ01. The sequence goes on from JALOKO010000145.1 coordinate 4,982, forward strand.
GTGTACCAACCGCGACACCCGTCATCCCGGCGGGGACTGGCACAATGCAGGGACTGGCACAATGCAGGGACTGGCACACGGCAGGGACTGGCACACGGCCCTCAACCGTCATGGGCATCCGTCACTGGTGCGCGCCCGCGTGGTGGCAGTATGATGGAGCCTTGTCCACCACCCACAGCGCACCCAAGAACAACCGCGTCCTCGCCTTCATTGAGCGCGGGGGCAACGCACTGCCGCATCCGGCCACACTCTTCGCCATCCTGGCCAGCGTGTTGGTGGTGATCTCCGCCATCGCCGCGCAGTTTGACCTGCGGGTGACGCATCCCGGCACGGGGGCCATGGTGGAACCGGTGAACCTGCTCTCCATCGCGGGATTGCACCGCATCCTTACCGGACTGGTAACCAACTTCACGGGCTTCGCGCCCCTGGGCACGGTGCTGGTGGCGCTGCTGGGGATTGGCGTCGCGGAAGGCAGCGGACTCATCGGGGCCGTGCTGCGGTTGGTGGTCTTCAGCGCGCCGCGGCGCTTGCTGACCTTCGCCGTGGTGTTTGCGGGCGTCCTGTCGAACGCCGCCAGTGAGATTGGCTACGTGGTGCTGGTTCCGCTGGGGGCGATGATCTTTCTGGCGGTGAAGCGGCATCCACTGGCAGGCCTGGCGGCGGCCTTTGCGGGCGTCTCGGGCGGCTACTCAGCGAACCTGCTGCTGGGCACCATTGATCCGCTGCTGTCGGGGCTTAGCCAGGAAGCGGCGCGCATCGTGGACGCTTCCTACACGGTGAACCCGGCCTGCAACTACTACTTCATGGCGGCCTCCACATTCTTTATCGCCGCCGCCGGTACGTGGGTGACTGAGAAGATCGTCATCCCCCGCCTGGGGCCGTACACGGGGCCGGAAGTGGAGGCGGGCGACATCCAGCCGTTGGATGCGCGCGAGAAACGTGGCCTCGGGTTCGCCCTGGTGGCCACGCTGCTGGTGAGCGCGCTACTGCTGCTGGGCACCGTCCCTGCAAACGGGTTCCTGCGCAATCCGCAGACGGGCGACCTGCTGCACTCGCCCTTTTTGTCGGGAATCGTCGCCATCATCTTCTTCTTGGGCGTGGTGGTGGGCGTGGCCTACGGCTGGGGCGCGGGAACCATCCGCAACGACGAACATGTCGTCAAGGCGATGTCGAAATCCATGACCACACTGGGCGGTTATCTGGTGCTGGTCTTCTTCGCCGCGCAGTTCGTCGCCTTCTTCAATTGGACGAACCTTGGGCTGATTCTGGCCGTCAAGGGCGCCGAAGTGCTGCGCAGTTCCGGCCTGGGCGGCATTCCCCTGATGCTGGGCTTTGTGGTGCTTACCGCCGTGGTGAATCTCTTCATGGGCAGCGCCTCAGCCAAGTGGGCCATCATGGCGCCCGTGTTCGTGCCCATGTTCATGCTGCTGGGCTACGCGCCGGAACTCACGCAGGTGGCCTACCGCGTGGGCGATTCCGTCACCAACATCGTCTCGCCGATGATGTCGTACTTTGCCCTGATTGTTGCCTTCGTTGAGCGCTATCAGCCCAAGGCGGGCATTGGAACCGTAGTGGCCACCATGCTGCCCTACACCATCACCTTCTTCATCGTGTGGAGCCTCTTCCTGGCCCTCTGGCTGACGTTGGGATTGCCGTTGGGGCCGGGGTCTCCGGTGAGCATGCCCGTGGGCTAGGTGTGGGCGACCACCACGACGGCGCGCCGCATGCGGCCTACAATGTAGCTGTGACTGTTTCCGTTGCCGGCTTCCTGCGGCTGTTGTTGTGGTTGCTGCGCCGGGCCTTTGTGGCCAGCTACGCCAATAACGTCCTGCTGTATGCCAAGAGCGCCAGTTATTCGGGGCTGCTGTGCTTTGTGCCGCTGCTGGGTACGGTAGCCGCCATCCTGGTGCAGATGCGGGCCACGGAAGTGTCCGCGCTGCTGGCCAACCTGCTGGGGATGGTGGTTCCGCCGGGCACCGAAGGTCTGGTCTCGTTCCAGTTTGCGGCCTCGGGCGAACGACCCGCGGCGCTGCTGGTCTCCGCCGGATTGCTGAGTTGGTGGGCGGCCTCCAGCGTCATGGCTTCGCTGATGGAAGGCTTCGATGCCTGTTATCACCTGCCAGTGCAGCGCACCTTTGCCAAACAACGGGTGGTGGCCATGTTGCTTGTGCTGCTTACCGGAATCCCCGTGCTGGTGGCCTCCACGCTGATCGTCTTTGGTGGATACCTCACTGAACTGCTGGTGGAGCAGGTGACCGGCGTTGGCTTTGAAACGCTGGGGGCGGGCGTGCGCCTTTCCTGGAACCTGGGTCGCAACGTCATCGGGCTGGGCGCCATCGTGGTGGTAACCGCCTGCATGTACTATTTCGGACCCAATCGCGACATGCGCTGGAAGGACGCCTTTCCCGGTGCGATGGTGGCCACCGTATTCTGGTACGCCACCGTGGTGCTGTTTGCCTGGTACGTCCAGAACATCGCCGATTACAACCTGCTCTACGGCAGCCTGGGCGCCGGAATTGCACTGCTGGTGTGGATGTTCGCGATGAGCAACATCGCCCTCTACGGCTGTGCGTTCAATGCGGAACGAGAACGCCTGCGGCGGCTGGAAACGCCGCGCTGAAATCCTCCCCGGCGCGGGGAGTTCCGCCACCCGGAACGAGCCTCTATCCTGAAGAGATGGGTTTCCACTTGGGGATTGACTACGAACCGCGGGGCGACCAGGGCGCCGCGATTGCTGAACTGGTAAAGGGCTTCCGCGACCAGGAACGCCATCAGGTGCTGCTGGGAGTGACCGGTTCCGGCAAGACCTTCACCATGGCCAAGATTATCCAGACCCTGGAACGCCCTACCCTGATTCTGGCGCACAACAAGACGCTGGCCGCGCAACTCTATCATGAATTCAAGACCTTCTTTCCAGCTAATGCCGTGGAGTACTTCGTCAGTTACTATGACTATTACCAGCCGGAGGCCTATATTGCTGCCTCAGACACCTATATCGAGAAAGAATCCACCGTTAATGAGGAACTGGACAAGATGCGTCTGTCCGCCACTCGCACCTTATTTGAACGACGAGATTGTGTGATTGTCGCCAGCGTTAGTTGCATCTACGGATTGGGCTCACCGGACGCCTATTATGGGAT
>JALOKO010000146.1 GCA_025456495.1 Bryobacterales bacterium
ATCGACTGGAATGTAGGCCGGCTGCTGGATGCGCTTCGGGAAATGGGGAAGGACAAGGACACCATCGTGGTGTACTTCGGGGACAACGGGCCGAATAGCTGGCGATGGAACGGCGGCATGAAGGGACGGAAGGGCAGCCTGGACGAGGGCGGATTACGAGTTCCTTGCCTGATGCGTTGGACAGGGCACATTCCAGCCGATACGCGGGTTTCGTCCATTGCCGGCGCCATTGATCTGCTGCCCACGCTGGCGGGTTTGGCCGGTGTGCCATTGACGAAAAGCAAGCCCCTGGACGGCCTGAATCTGCAGCCGCTCCTGCTGGGCAAAGGGGAAGGGTGGCCAGACCGGCGGTTGTTTTCCATGCAGAACCGGCGCGCTTCCGTGCGCACCCAGCGCTACCGGCTGGACGCAGAGGGTAAGTTGTACGATCTGGTGGGGGATCCGGGCCAGACCCGCGACATCGCCTCACAGCAACCGGCGATTGCCGCTGAACTTCGCAGCGCAACAGAGCAGTGGCAGCGGGAAATGCTGCTGGCGTTGGGCGAGGACACCCGTCCGTTCCCGGTTGGATACGCAGAGAACACGCTGCTGCCGGCCCGAGATGGGGTCCCCGTGGGTAGCATCCAGCGGAGTTCGCGGCACCCGAACTGCAGCTTCTTCACCAATTGGACCAGCACCAGCGACGCCATGGAATGGAATGTGGATGTCGGGCGCGGTGGGCGCTATGTCGTGACGGTGTACTACACATGCCCGGAAGCGGCACTGGGTTCGCAGATCGCCCTGAGGTCCGGTGACCAGGAAGTGTCGGCTGTTATCCAGGAAGCGCACGACCCCCCATTGGAGGGCGCGGCGGAGGACCGCGTGCCGCGGATCGAATCTTACGTCAAGGCCTTCCGGCCAATGGAACTGGGGGAGATCGTGCTCACCAAGGGACGCGGGGCTTTGGCGCTGCGGGCATTGAAGGTGGCCAGTAAACAGGTGGCGGACGTGCGGCAGATTGCCCTTCGCTACCGTGGAGAGGCCATCGCGTAGGCTGCGCGCGGCGCGGGCTGGCAGGCGCTGGTCGGGACGGGCGAACCCATCCGCTGCTTCAGGCTGGGCCGCCTTCTTCCGCTAGAGTTGGGCCGCCTCCTGCTGGATGCGCTGCCAGGCATGCGCCACGTCCTCGCGCGTGGTGTGGATGTTGCCAATCGCCAGCCGCAGGGTGTACAGGTTGCCCAAACGGGTTTGTGAAAGAAAGGCCTGCCCGCTTGCGTTCACAGCCTCCAGCAGGCGAACGTTTGCCGCTTCCTCGCCACGCAACCGGAAACAGACCGTGGAGAACAGCACCGGGGCAGTCACTTCGAAATCCGGATGCAGACGGATCTGCTCCGCCAGTTCCTGGGCCATCAGAATGTGCTGCCGCAGATTGTAGGCAATGCGCTCGCGTCCAAAGGAGCGCATGACGAACCACAGCTTCAGGGCGCGGAAGCGGCGGCCAAGCGGGATGCCGTAGTCCATCAGGTTGACGGCGCGCGGGTGCGTGGCGCTCTTCAGGTACTCGGGCACCAGGGACAGGGCGCGCTTCAGAATGTCCGGTTCGCGCAGGTAGAAGACACTGATGTCGATGGGGGTGAAGAGCCACTTGTGGGGATTGAGGACAATGGAGTCCGCTTGTTCCCAGCCGGTGAAGTAGTGCCGGAAGTCCGGGCAGATGGCGACGGGGCCGGCATACGCGGCATCGACGTGCAGCCACAGGCCGTGGCGGCGGGCGATGGCGGCGACCTCCGATACCGGATCAATGCTGGTGACGGAGGTGGTGCCGATGGTGGCGTTGACAAAGAACGGCGTCAGCCCGCTCTGCTTGTCGGCCAGGATCTGCCGTTCCAATTGCTCGGGCTGCATGCGGAACTGGGTATCCACAGGAATTTTGCGGAAGTGGCGCTGGCCGATGCCAAGAGCGATGGCGCCCTTTTCCACCGACGAGTGCGCGTATTCCGAGGCGTAGGCCACCAGCCCGGGCGGCATGCCGTCCTGCCGGGTGTCTGGGGCAATGCGTTCCCGGGCGGCAATCAAGGCGTGGAAGGTGCTGACGGAAGCAGTGTCGAAGATCTGTCCAAACAGACCCTCGGGGAGGCCGCACCAATCGCGGAGCCACTCCAGGGTGAGTTGCTCGAGTTCGGTGCTGGCGGGGCTGCTTTGCCATAGCATGCCGTTCATGTTGACGGAGGCAGCCAGCATTTCGGCCAGGATGCCGGGCGCGGAGGCTGAGACCGAAAAGTAGCTAAAGAAGCGCGGATGGTTCCAGTGGGTCATGGCAGGAACAATCTGCTGCTGGAAGTCGCGCAGGATCTGGTCCATGGACTCGCCTTGCACCGGGCCTCGCGGGGGCAGTTGGTCAAACAGGTCGCCGGGCTGCGTTTGAGGCAGGACGGGGTAGTCGCGCACACCATCCAGATAGGTGGCGATCCAATCCACAACCTGATGACCGAATGCTCTGAATTCCTCCGGGCTGAGGGAATCCGGCTGTGGATAGGCATCTCGTTCGGACGGGGGCTGGGAAGGCAATGAGGATGGCGTGGAATCAGGCATAGCTTCCTCTTGAGAGTATCAGGGCGCACGCGCCGGCCGGCCGGCCAGGCAGTCTTCCATGGCGGGCCAGTGCAGTACTCCATGGCGGGCCAGTGCAGTGTTCCATGGCAGACCAGTGCGGTGATTGACATGGCCGGTATGCGGCACGCGCCGGGCCGACATAGGATAAAGCGAGTCACAGTAAAGCACAGTTCAGTCCGCGACAGCGTGTAGCATTGCGGAAATGTAGCATCGCGGAGATGCAGCATCGCGGAGACTTGGAGGGAGTGATGACGACATACACCCGGCGTGGGCTTGCGGGAATGGTTGCGGGAGGGCTCTGCCTGCCATTGGCGAAGGGCCAGAGCCTGCCGCCGCTGACACCCGTGGCGCCCCTTCCTGATGCGGTGCCGGCCAACTTACTGGCAAACGCGGAACGCCGGGCGGAGGACATCCTGAAGCGGCAGGTGCTGGATGAATCGCAGGCCGCCTATGGAGGCTATCTGGATGCCTACGGCCTGCTGACACCGCAGGCCGGCGCGGGTGTAATGGGCGCACTGGGCGCGGTGTGGCTGTGTCCGGGAAGCCGGTTTCATCGGGACAAGGAGGTCGCCCGGCGGCTGGAACTGGGGGCGCGTTTCCTTGACCGGATGCAGCTACCCAGCGGGAACATCGATCTGCTGAGCACGAATTTTGACTCACCGCCGGACACTGGATTTGTGGTCCACGCGGTGGCGCCAGTGGCGATTCTCGCCCAGCGTGCCGGCGAAACCGAACTCCTGCGCGCCGTACAGCCCTTTCTACGCAAGGCCGGGAAAGCGATGGCCATCGGCGGCATTCATACGCCGAACCATCGCTGGGTGGTGGCGGCGGCGCTGGCGCTACTAAACCACCTGGAGCCCGATGCGGCGTATACGCGACGCGCGGCAGAGTGGCTGGCCGAAGGCATCGACATCGATGCCGATGGGCTGTATACAGAACGAAGTCCCCTGGTTTACACGCCGGTGGTGAACCGCAGCCTCATCTACATGGCGGAGTTTCTGAACCGGGCGGAGTTGCTGGAGCCGGTGGAGCGCAGCCTGCAGGCTGCCCTCTGGCTGATGCATCCGAATGGCGAACTGGTGACCGAACTCAGCGGACGCCAGGACCAGAACATGATCGGCTCGATGGGCGTGAACTGGCTGGCCTTGCAGTACTTGGCCCAGAGAGCGGCAAACCCGGTCTACGCGCAACTGGCCCAGCGCTTCCAGCAGGACCACGGCGACCTGCTGCCCTGGCTGTTGTTGCCGCAAATGCAACAACGCAGCACAAAGCCCGCCGGAGAGCCGCCCGCACGCTATGAGAAGGATTTCCGCGACGCCTGCATCTGGCGCTACCGGCATGACCAGTTGAGTGACACCGTGCTGTATCGCGGCTATGATCGGGTGCTGGCCATTCGCAAAGGAGACGCCGTGCTGGAGGCCTTGCGCTTCGGCAGCGCCTTCTTTGGCAAGGGGCAGTTCGTTTCGCAGGAATCCAGGCGCGACGGGGACACGTTCACCATCACCCAACAACTCCGCGCACCCTACTACCAGCCGTTGGACCCGCCGCGGCGGATTCCCTCTGATCCTATCGCCTGGGGCCAATCGCGCCAGAATCGCAAGCAGACCGAGATTGCAGAACTCACCCAGCAGTGCATTGTGCGGCGCGAAGGGCAAGCCTTTGTGGTGACGATTGAGGTGAGCGGCACGCCGAACGTTCCGGTATCCGTGGAGATGAACATCCGCAACGGCGTGGAGATCAGCAATGTCCGTAGCGCGCCCATGGGAAGCGATTCCTTCCTCACCACCGGCGAACCGCTGCTGCTGCGGGCTGGCGGGCAGGAATTGCGTGTGGAGGCAGCCGCTGCCACCCATGGCTACACCCAGTTGCGCGGCGCCTTGCCGAAACTGCCCGGGCGAAGTGTGTTCCTCACGGGCGCCTCGCCATTCCGGCAGAACCTACGCATCAGCTAGCGGCCTGAACAATGAGGGCCTGCGCGATGAGAGGTTCGCAAGGCTCTGGCAGGGAACTGAACGTAGAAAAAGCGGCGACACACGAAGCGTCGCCGCATGGAGGGAGAAGGTTAGGTGAGGAGCTATGAACGCCGCTTGGCAGTATCGGCGAGGATAGCTATGAGTTCGCTTGAAACCCCAAGTTCACAAACTGGTAGTGCTGTTCAGTTCACCTCCTCAATGCTGGTGATGGTGATGACGCCGTCCTTCAGGGTGCCCTTCACGGAGACGTTCTTCCCATCAAGGGAGGCAAGGTTGTCCTGGGGACTCAGCAGGAAGGATTCGCCACCGGTCACCAGGACGAATGCCATCGCGCCACCAACGGACTTCTGTTGTACTTTGCCCGTCCAGGTGGATTCCTCGGCAGCCCCGCTCGAGGCGGCAATCGCGTCCGAGGCGAGCGAGGATTGGGGGTGTCCAAGGACATGCGGGGGCAATCCGGCAAGCAGGAGCAGCAGCACGAAGCCACTGAGCATGAGGGTGAAGGCCTTTGCGCGATTTCCATTCAAAATGTTCATGTTCATTCGTTTCTCCGTTCGGATAGATTCGACATCGTCGTTCCAGCAGAAGACGATGTCGTGCATTCAAGTGCAGATTGAGGGCCATCCTGACGAAATAGAGCTATCGCAAACAAAGCACTCATCTTGGCCGCTCTACCGATTCTCCTTGGTCTTTCTTTATCCATCTCATAGCACCATAGCCTATTTACGCTGTGTGTAAGGAAGAATGTTTCGAAGGGACTTGTGTACATTTGTTACGTATTTGCAGATTCGATAGAAATACAAGTTTCGCTGGGCTAAGCGGACCGCAAGCGCATGCAAACGCGTGTTAGCCGGGAAGGGCGCGACGCGTGGCGGACGGCGCCAGCTGGCGCGGAAAACAACCTTGGGGGCGGATACCTGGTTTGCTATGCTCGGAGGTTGGCGCGGGCGTGAAATGCCGTGAGTGCGGCGTGAGCCGCGGGCCGATGGGATGGGGTGAGGAGGACGGGAACGTGGAACCAGCTTCGGGTGTTCGGCGCAACGTGGGAGTGTGGATTCTCGCCCTGTTGGTGATATGCGCGGGCATAGCGATGTTCTGGCGACTGGATGGCGCTCCCCTGTGGCGCGATGAAGGCACAACGTCCGTGTGGGCGAAAACGATGGTGGAACAGCGGAGCCTGATCCCCAAGGTGTTTGACGGCAAGACGCTGGCTGCCCAGGGCTTTGACGCGCATGACTTCAACAATAGCCTTACACCGGGCATGCAGGGATGGCTGCAGTTCTATGTCACAGCAGCGTCCTTCCAACTGTTTGGCGTAAGCACCTTCACTGCTCGATTGCCCTTCGCGATCGCCGGATTCCTGGGTATTGGCGTGATGTGGCTGATGGGAAGAAAGTTGTACGGGAATAGCTATTACGCGCTATTAGTCCCCGCGCTGGCCATTGGGTCAATCTGGTACATGACGATTTTCCGGCAAAGTCGTTACTATGGTCTGGTTTTTTTGTTCAGCGCACTTCTGTTCTATGAGTTTGTCCGCTACCTGGAGAACCGGTCTCTCGCGGGCTCAATTGGTTGGTATTTGCGGGTTTCGCTGTGGTCGGCGGGTGTTTACCTGGCTCACTATCTGGGCTTTGCCGCACTGTATTCCGCGCTGTGCCTGTTTGTACTGCTGCTTGCGGATCGCTTGCTGCTGCGGCGCTGGGTGGTGATGACAGCGATTCTGGCGGTGCTGTTCGGCGCGGAGTTCTTTGCCTTTCATGTGGATTTCGCCAGTTCCTGGGGAGCGGCCCGTCAGCCTTGGGAAGCAGCCAACCTGACGCTGCTGGACCGGATTGAGGCCGCGCGACGCATGCATCACGAAGAGTTGCTGCGTATGCTGCCACTGCTGTTCCTGATTCCAGGGATTACGTTCGTCATGTATCGGAGACAGGCTGGAGACCCGCGCCCGGACATCCCGATCTGGCCCGGGGTGGCGCTGTTCGTGTTGGCTGCCGTGATCCTGCTATGGCGTGGAGAGGAAGGCTTCTGGCTGTTGGCCACGCTGCTGCTGTTTGCCATCGCTGTTGCTGGATATCGCTACGTGCGCGCCCGGGGCAGCGGGACAGAAGCTGGCGCAAAAACCGTAGAGAACCTGCGTTGGGCCTTGCCCGTGATGGTGTCCGCCTCCGTGGTGATGGGCTTTGCCATTGGACATTCGCCGTCCAACGCACTGCTGTTTCTGTTTTCTGAGCTAGTGATCGCAGGGCTTTTCGTCCTGGCCGTGACGCAGCTTCGGCCGAAGGGCGGAGAGTCGATTTCCATGCTGCGTGGCGTGCTATTGCTGGGCATTCTGGTGATGGTGGTCTCCGTGGTCGTCGTGGTGGGACTGGGCGTCGACAAGGGACTGCCCCGTTACTATTACCAGGTTCCGATGGCGGGCATGGTGCTGGCGGCGGTGGTGGCAGCGGAACTGCTGCAATGGCGTCGCAGCGTGGGCTGGCTATTCCTCATGGGGCTGGCCATCTGGCCGAACCTCACCTACAACGTCTACGCGAATTTCGCCATCGTAGAGCGGCAACTTGCCCAGAACCGGGATGTGGATGTGCCGGTCATCGAGTTCTTTCAGCGACACGGGAAGCCGGGGGACCGCTATGTGGTGTACCGCAACGTGCAAGGCATGATGCTGCACTTCTACCTTCCGGAAATGCACTGGGTGGGGCAACTGGACGCGAGCCACCCGGGCGCCGCACGCTTTCGTGACCGCCTTCCGGATACCGCCTACGACACCGTGCAGGACGTCACATGGTACGCGGTGTGGAACAACTACGACGTTACCCCCAAGGGCCTGGACGATGGATACGAGAAGGTGTGGCAATACGACTATGCATACCCGCGATCGCTGTGGGACTTGTCACGCGGCAGCCGGGATGCAAGGGGTTGGACCATCTTCAAGCGTAAAGGCGTCGACCGCGGCATCGAAGCGTTGCCAGAGAAAGAGAAGCCCTGAAGCCGACGCGGAAATGCGCTTCGCTTACCCAAGGCTTCGCAGCGGACCTCAGCCCTGCATCACCTGCTGCAGGTGGAAGAACTGGACGGAAAGCGCGCCTGGTGCTGAGCCGGGCAGCAGCGAATCAGCGATGGCGGGGAAGCGAATCTTGACACGCTCAGCGGCTACGGAATTCAGGTAGAGCACAGTGCCTGCCTTGCTCGCCTGAGCGGCAAGTGCGATGGCCTGTTGCAGGGCATCGCTGGAGGCGGCGCCGGCGTCCTCAAGATGCACGCCACCTGAGACCTGGATGCGGCCCATCATGCTGGCATGAGCTGGAAGCTGTTCCAGAGCGATGGCGATGTCGCTGGCCGCACTGCAGACGCGCTCCAGAATGTCCGGCGAACCCGCTCCGCCACGCTCGTTCGCGTCCAGGATCACCAGATCCCCGGCGAAACGAAGCGACCCCAGACGCTCACGACGAAGGATCTCGTCGGCCTGTTCGCGACAGAGGATGAGTGCGGCATCCAGTTTGGCAGGGTCTGCCTGGGACGCCACCTTGGCAAAGCCATTCATGGT
>JALOKO010000581.1 GCA_025456495.1 Bryobacterales bacterium
CCACAGCCACCAAAGCCTGAGACTCCTTGAGTTCGGGGCGATTCGTCAACCCGGTGGAGATCAGGGCCGAACAACGCTCGCGCAGGGGCATCGCCTTCATGGTGACACAGGCTTCTGTCGCTGACACTGGCTTCTGTCGCTGACACTGGGAACAACGTGCTGGGGAGCCCAGGCAATCGCCCATCCCGAGAGGGGGGCTGGATTGCCCCAAAACCTCACCAACTGCCAAAACCTTACCAATCTGTTCGTCCCAACCCTCACCCGCCGCTGACGGCCTGATTCGCACGGTTGGGATTGCGCCGGGATGGCGTTACACTCTAGGTTTCCCCTTGGCGTGCGATACTTCTCCCGAAGGCGCTGGACCTTGCTCCATCTGGCGGCGCAACGGCAATCGCCTTCGGCCTGGACGCGCGCACGGGGCGCGCTGGAGCCTCGCGCTTCTTCGCGGAACGAACGCGGAAGATTGCGAATTCATGCAACTGGCTGGGGATATTCTGCTGGGAATGGTACTGCTGTACGGACTGGTGGGTTTTGCCTACGCGGTGCGCTTCGTCACGCGAACGCTGGACCGTGTCAGTGACCGTGCGCGGCTAAGCGGCCCACTGTTCCGTGTAGGGATGCTGCCCGCCGCCGTCCTGCTGTGGCCGTGGCTGATGCGTTGGGAAGGGCGCGCTGAATTGGCCGCCACCTCGGAAGCGGAGGCTGAGCCGGCACCATGAACAGGCAACTGCGCGCGACGCACTTCCGTTGGGTGATGGCCCTGCGCTGGCTGGCGCCCGCACTGCTGGGCTTTGCCCTACTGGGTTATCGTCCGCAAGTTGCAGGCGACTTGCCTTGTGCAACATTCGATTGAGCCCCGACTCAACCAGGATTCAGGCCAAATGCTAATTTTTGAAGGTATGAAGTTGGGGCCAGTTCCAGGTTGTAATGCAAAAAGTAAATTGATTCAATTGTTTTAAGACGAATTATTCCCAAGCTTTAAAAATACACTAGTTAGATCGTCCTCCCCTGGGGTCGCAGATGCTGGGAGTGCTGGATGAGCGGCGTCCGGCGGCTTTTGAACTTCCCGTGCAGGCATCCTTCCTGGCGGGCCGGATTGTGTTGTTCAGCGTAGGCCAACAGGTGCTGTTCGCCCAGGCGGTGCTGCCGCGTCCCATATGAATCGCTGCCTTTATCGGATGACTCACCCTGCGCCACCCGCCACCCTGCCCACGCCGCTGCCACGGCGCGTCTCCCCGCGGGATTGCGTGGATTCCTCCGTTGGGGGTCGCCCATGAGCATTCCCTTCCGACTGGTGCAGTGGAATGACCGGAAGCTGCTGTTCGATGGCGTCCTCCTTCTGGGAATTGCACTCTACCTGGCGCTGTTCGCCTTCGTTAGCGTGTTGTTCGGTCCGCGGCCCGATGTGATGGAACTGGGCGCCATCGCCGTTCGCGCCTTTGGCAGCCTGGCCTTGCTGATGCTGCACGTGGTGCTGGCCATCGGGCCTCTTGCCAGACTGCATCCCGGGTTTCTTCCCGTGCTGGTCAACCGCCGCCACCTGGGCGTGGCCACGTTCCTGGTTGCCTGTGCTCATGGACTGCTGGCCACGCTGGTTTATCACGCCCATGGAGCCCTGAACCCCCTGGCGAGCATCCTGTTGGGGAACGGCCAGATCCTATCGCCCCGCGAACTGCCGTTTGAGGTCTTCGGCCTCGCCGCCTTGCTGGTGCTGGCCGCCCTGGCCTTCACCAGCCACGATTTCTGGATCGCGTGCCTGGGACTGGTGCGCTGGAAGCGCCTCCACCTATTGGCCTACGCCGCCTACTGCCTGCTGCTGCTGCATGTTGCGTTGGGTTCCCTGCAAAGCGCCGCCAATCCGGTTCCGGCCCTGCTGTTGGCCTGCGGCGCCGCGGCCCTGCTGACACTGCACATCCGCGTCGCGCGCGCTGAGCAAGCCAAGGACCAAGAGCAGCGTCCTCTTGCCCCCGACGGCTGGATTGCGGTCTGCCGCCCCGAGGAGATCCCTGAAAACCGCGCCGTGATTGTCAGCACTCCACAGGAACGCGTCGCCGTCTTCCGCCACTGGCAGGGAGTGTCGGCCGTGTCCAACGTCTGTGCGCACCAGGGCGGTCCGCTGGGCGAAGGTGTGGTGGAGGCGGGCTGCATCCGATGCCCCTGGCATGGCGCCCTCTACTTTCCCCACAACGGGACATCCCCGCCGCCTTACCCCAAGGCCGTGGCCACCTATAATCTGCGCCTGGTGGATGGGCTGCTGTACCTGAACCCGCAACCGAACCCGACCGGCGCCGCCGTTGACCCCGTGGCCCGTCCCGTGCGCCGCGGCGCACAAGCGGCCAACCGCCAGCAGGCCGTCCAGAGCCAACCCGCGACGCTTCCCGCGCCCCCCGGCCAATCGACGCCTTCCTCCCGCGCAGCCGCCGACACGGAGGATGCCTAGGTGCCCTCCTTCAAGTTGCCCCCACCCACACCACTGAACCTGGGCCTTGGCTGGGTGCTGTTGCTGGCCATGGTCGCGGTGCTGGTTGCGGTCTCCCAGCCGCCAAGGCAGTGGGGCCGCTATGAGTACGAGGTTCTACAACCCTTTCAAGGACGCTTACAGCTCCGCCCCTATCCGGCGTTGCAAATCGAACGGCCCATGGAATCGGAGGGGCAGCGCAGCGTCTCCATCTATCCCCTGGCCAGCAATCGCGCCCGCGGTTTCCGTCGCGATTTGTCGTTCCTGGATGGACAACTGGTTACCCTAAGCGCGCGCGTGCTGTGCGCGGGAACCCTCACCATGCTACTGGTGGAAGAGGATACGGTGGCCGCGCTTGGCCGCGACATCGAATTCCCAGCGCAGGAGTCAGTACGCGCGGTGGGTCCCA
>JALOKO010000147.1 GCA_025456495.1 Bryobacterales bacterium
CGGGTAGATGCGGCGCAATGGCCGCCATGCCTCATGATGACAGAGAACCAGCCCAACCTGCCGCCGCATCCATCCGAAGATCCGCACCGCGTGGCGCCCCCATCGGAACCAGTCAGCTTCCGACGCGCCAGAGGAATGGCGGTTGCCGTTGCCCGCGACCTGGGTCTGTCTGTGCTCATCGCCATTCTCATCGTGGTGTTCCTGTTCCAGCCAGTGAAGGTGGAAGGCACCAGCATGATGCCGTCCATCGCAGATCAACAGCGGATCTTCGTGGACAAGTTCTTTTTCCAGGCCGGCATGAGCGCTATCCATCGCGGCGATGTGGTGGTGTTCTGGTTCCCCCGCGACCAGCGCATCTCTTACATCAAGCGCGTCATCGGGATTCCCGGCGACCGCGTCGCGATTCGCCATGGGCGCGTCATTCGCAATGGCAAGGTGGTGGACGAACCTTACGTGCCCGATTCGTTCCGCGATTCCGTCGAAATGTCTGAAATGGAACTGACCACGGATGAGTACTTCGTGATGGGCGACCACCGGAATTCCTCCAACGACAGCCGTTCCTGGGGACCCGTACCCCGGCAGTACATCTATGGCAAGGCTGTCTTCGCCTACTGGCCCCTTGGCGAGATGCGGATCGTGCGCTAGCCGCACCGGGGAACGGCGCCAGGCCTCTCCGCCTGTCAGGTACGAGGTTACCCGCCAGACAGGAAGATGCCAGTCAGACACGAAGATACCAGTCAGGCGCGAAGATGCCAGTCAGGCACGAAGATACCAGTCAGGCACGAAGATACCAGTCAGGTTCTGGCGGCGCTTCCCCGCCCCCTGGGCTTGGCATTGGCAACCACAAACAGGAACAATAGAGGATAGAGGCACCGCCTCGCGCATCCCGCTTACCCGCAAGGAGTGATACCGCATGCGAGTTTCTCCCTACCTGCCACTTTGGTCTCTGGCGCTGCTGCTACTGGGGCTGAACCCCGCTTGGGCACAGAAGCAGGCAGTCCGCTATCAGATTTATGAAGAGAGCATGCTCTCCGCCAAGACCTACGCCAACCCCCTCCAGGACGTACAGGTTACCGTGGAGATCACTGACCCTCGCGGGCAGGTAACGGAGGTAGATGCCTTCTGGGACGGCTTCAGCGTATGGAAGTTCCGGTACATGCCGCGCGTTCTGGGTCCGCACACCTACCGTGTGCGCTGCTCCGATGCCAGCAATGCCGGGCTGAACGTCCCTCCTGACAGTTTCAACTCTGTAGAATACCGGGGCGAGAATCCACTGTACCGCCGCGGTCCAATCGTGTTGTCGGAAGGCCGACGACATTTCGCGCACGCCGATGGCAGCCCTTTCTTTCTGGTGGCCGATACAGCGTGGAACGGGGCGCTACTCTCTGATGAAGAGGAGTGGGTGCGCTATCTGAAGGAGCGCAAGGCACAGAACTTCAACACCATTCAACTGGTAACCACGCAGTGGCGGGCTGCCTACGCGGATCGAGAGGGACAAAAAGCGTTTGATGGCGTGGATGCCATCTCTGTCAATCCCTCGTTCTTTCAACGAATGGACCGCCATTTTCAACTGTTGAACGAAAACGAGTTCGTCGCCCTTCCCGTGGCTCTATGGGCACTCACCAGCAATCGCCGGGAAAGTCCTGGCGAGGTGCTTCCTCAGGAGCAGGCTGTTCTGCTGGCGCGCTATATCGTTGCCCGATACAACGCCTTCCACGTAATGTGGTTCCTGGCTGGCGACGGCGACTACCGCGGGGAGAAGGCGGAACGTTGGAAGGCAATTGGCCGCGCCGTGTTCCCGCCCAAGCGCAAGACAAGTCTCGTGTCCCTACACCCACGCGGCATGCAGGACCCCTGGCCGGCCTTGAAAGATGAACCGTGGCTGGATTTCCTCAACTATCAGACTGGGCACGGCAGCGACGCGAACAAGTGGAAGTGGAACGCCACCAATGGAACCGCTTCCGGTTGGAAATTGGAACCCACGCGGCCGGTATTCGATTCGGAGCCGAACTACGAAAACCACACCAGCTACCGCGAGAACAAAGTGATTGACGCCTATGATGTGCGCAGGGCCTCCTGGTACAGCGTGCTGGGCGCTCCCCCGTCCGGCATCACCTACGGCACCCATGGGGTTTGGCCATGGATGAAGGAAATCGGCGTGCCGCTGAACCATCCGAATTCGGGCTCCGCGATGCCCTGGTTCGCGTCGTTGGACAACCCCGGCGTGGAAGGCATCACCGTGATGGCGCAAGTGCTCTCCGCGCTGGAATGGTGGAAGTTGGAGCCCAACCGATCCCTGCTGGTGGGTCCCGCCGTCAAGGAGGATTTCAGCAACCACATCCAGTGCGGACGCTCAATTTCCCGCGAATTCGCCCTCTGCTACGTTCCGGCGAAAACCAAGCCGGAATTGAACACGTACTCGTTCGTCGATGGTGCGCGCGCCATTTGGATTGATCCCCGCACGGGCGTGAAGCAGACTCCCCTGGAGCTGCTGCGCAAGGATCTGATTGTGCTGGATGCGCCCAGCGAAGAGGACTGGCTGCTGCTCCTGCAACGCAAGTAGGATCTGTACGCCTGCCTCTGGATGCCGTTTCCTAGCATGAGGTTCCCATGGTCCGATTGACACACACCCTAATCCTCGCGCTCCTGTTCGGCCTATGGTCGCTGCATGGGCAGCAGGCGCTGGATCGCAACGCTTGTACTCCCTCGGCGGGAACGCACGAAAATCTGAACGCCGTGCTA
Organism: Bryobacterales bacterium; assembly: GCA_025456495.1. Lineage (GTDB taxonomy): Bacteria > Acidobacteriota > Terriglobia > Bryobacterales > Bryobacteraceae > JACTMJ01. The sequence continues at coordinate 2,743 of JALOKO010000147.1, forward strand.
TGGGTCAGTACCTCGCTGGAGTACCGCCACGCCGCGACCCAGGCCTTCCGGCTGGCAGCGCTGCAGTTGGATCGTGCGCTGGTGGACCCCACCTGGACCGCCGCCCTGGAGCAATCAGCAGGTTACGAAACCCTGCCACCCGCGGTGGTGCTGGACGTGGACGAAACCGTGCTGGACAACAGCCCGGCGCAAGTCACCAGCATGATGAGCCCCACTGGCATGTTCGGGGAAGAGGATTGGGACGCCTGGGTGCGCAAAGCGGAAGCGAAGGCCGTACCTGGCGCGGCGGAATTCCTCCGGCTGGCGGCGGCCAAAGGCGTCGTGATCCTCTACGTCACTAATCGCGAAGCCAAGCACGAGGCTGATACCATCCGGAATCTGCAGCGGGAGGGCTTTCCCTTCGCCGATGCGCAGCACGTGCTTGTGAAGGGCGAAGTCCCCGGCTGGGGCAGCGACAAAAGCAGTCGCCGTCGTTATGTGTCCAGCCGCTACCGCATTATTCTGCTGGTAGGTGACGACGCCAACGACTTTCAGAGTGGCGTCCGCACGGGGATAGAGGAGCGTACCATCGCCGCTACCCCCTTCGACGCCTGGCTGGGCACAAAGTGGATCATGCTCCCGAACCCCACCTACGGCAGTTGGGAGAACGCCCTCTGGGGGGGCGGCTACCCCACCAGCCGCGCGGAGGCGCTGAAGGCCCGCTGCGCCGCTCTGCGGTAGGGGCATCGCTACCTTGGGGCCGATCCTGACTGCAAAGACCGGTGTAAGCAAACATTCATCTACTGAACATCCTAAAGAAACATGAACCCGCTAACCTTTCAAGCGAGGTGAGGTTCGATGCGGAAAGTCCCTGTGCTTCTGGTAATTTTCCTACTAATTGGGTTCGCAGGGCGCGGGACGGCACAATCAGTGTCCGGGTATGGTGCCGTTTCCGGTAGGGTCACAGACGCAAGCGGAGCCACCGTTCCTCAAGCGACAGTCACGGTCGCGAATCAACGTCTTGGAATCCGCCGCACGATCCTCAGCAATGACTCCGGGCTATTCAACGTCCCGTCGCTTACGCCGTCGGCAGGGTATGAAGTAGAGGTCGCCAAGTCGGGCTTTGCCACCCACCGGTTGCAGGGGATTGAGATCGCGGTGGGGCAGATCGTGAATGTGTCCACCGCACTGAAGCTAGCCGACGTCGCGGAAACCGTGGAGGTCACAGCGGATCAGGTCGGCATCGACATCACAAAGACCGGTGTTTCGGATGTCGTTGGCAGCAATCAGATCCTCAACCTGCCCATCAACGGTCGGCGGGTGGATTCTTTCGTTCTGCTATCGCCTGCGGTGGCCAATGAGGGTAACTTCGGACTGCTTACCTTCCGCGGGATCCCAGGCGGCAACGCATTCCTCACCGACGGCAATGACACCACCAATCAGCTATGGAATGAGAATGCGGGCCGCACACGAATCGCCTCAAACATCTCCCAGGACGCCGTTCAGGAGTTTCAAGTGCTGTCAAACAACTACTCCGCTGAGTTTGGACGCGCCATAGGCGGCGTGGTGAACACCTTGACACGCAGTGGAAGCAATGAGTTGCATGGCACGGCCTTCTGGTTTTATCGCGACCAGAACTTGAACGCAAGAGACCGTTACGCCCCCCTCAATCCAGAAGAAAAGCGGAACCAGCTCGGCGGCTCCGTGGGCGGCCCCATCGTGAAGGATAGGATCTTCTTCTTCGCCAATAGTGAAATCACCAGACGGAACTTTCCACTCGTTTCCGGCATGACTACGGCGCCACTGTTCAACTCCAATGGTGACTTCGTCGGTACGTGCACCGCCAGTGCATCGCAATGCGACGTCGCCGTTCAATTTGTCAGCCGCTTCAATCGCGTCATTGAGCGCCGAGCCGACAACACCCTTGGTTTCGCAAAGTTGGATTTTCGGCTGAACGACCGCAACTCGCTTAGCACCAGCTTTAATGTATTGAATTGGGAATCTCCCACGGGAATCCAAACCGGCGCCACCTTGTTGAACGGGGCAGGAATCGGAAACAACGGAGCCTCCACGGTGCGAACCCGATTCGGGCGCGCCGCCTGGACCTCCATTGCGACGCCGACCGTGGTGAATGAACTTCGCTTTGGCTACTTCAAGGACCGTCTCCACGACTACCCTGTAAGTGAATTCGTGCCCGCAACCGGCCTGATCACGCTCAGTGTTCAAGGCGTCGGCAACCTGGGACAACCCAACTTCCTGCCCCGCGTGTTCCCCACAGAAGACCGCTACCAGATCGCCAATGTCCTGAGTTGGACGGCCGATAAACACCTGCTGAAATTTGGTTTCGATTGGTCACACGTCCGCGACGTCCAGGATCAAGTCTTCAATGGTAATGGCACCTATGTCTATCCGAACTTCACCGCGTTCGCGCAGGATTTCAGCCAGAACCCTGCGGGGTTGAAGCGCTGGCAGTCTTTCGCACAAGGCTTCGGGCCGCCACTGGTTGACACCTCGATTCGGGACTACGTCTTCTTTGTGCAGGATCAATATCGGGCAACACGCAGCCTCACACTGAATTTGGGACTGCGCTACGATTACGCGCAGTTCGACCAGCCCACCAATAGCAATCCGGATTATCCCCAGACCGCTCGCATCCCTCAGGCGAATCGGAATTTCGCGCCACGGTTTGGATTCAGCTTCGCTCCGGGTGATGCCAAGACGGTCATCAGGGGCGGTTACGGACTCTTTTGGGCACGCGTGCCGGGTGGCATTGTGAATTGGTTGCATCGGGACAACTCCAATTTCCAATACAGCCTTAATCTCCAGGGCAACAATGCGGCTGACCAAGCCATCGGCCCAGTCTTCCCCGCCCCGCTTCCCGCCACAGACCGTCGTCCACCTGCTGGCAGCACCAGCATCACCTTTGCGTCCGATGATTTCCGAACGCCCTATACCCAACAAGCAGACGTGGGTATTGAGCGTCAGATCTTCCGTGACACCACCATTACCGCCAGCTACATCTGGAGCCGTGGGATTGCGTTTACGACAATCCGGGACGCGAACGTTGGCGCTCTGGGCGAACCAGTCACCTTCCAGATCCGCGATGCTGCGGATGCCATCGTCGGCGCGTACACCACGCCTACCTACAGACGAGCAAATCGAGTGGACCGCAACTACCAGCGCATCGGCGTTTTGGAAAGCCGTGGCAACACTTGGTACAACGCCTTCGCCTTCCAGGCCCGTAGTCGGCGCATTCAAGGCAACGACCTATCTTTGTCCTATACTTGGTCTCACGCGCTGGACGAGAACCTGGGCGCCACAGGTGACAACCTGTTCTTTGGCAGCACCCCACGAACCCTTTTCAACGAAGACTTCCGCAACGAGAAAGCAACCTCAACCAATGACCAGCGGCATCGCCTCGTAATCAACAGCGTGCAGGAAGTGAAGTTCGGCCTCAATGGGAATTACTTCAACCGGGTAATTGTGGACAACTGGCTGTTGAGTGGAATTTACACGTATGCAACCCTGCCCTACAACACGCCAACCGTGTTCGTATCGGGCGCTCCCTTCGCGGACTCCGCGTTCAACAATACCTTGAATGGGCTGGGTGGCTCGAATCGTGTTCCCTTCCAGCCACGGAGTTCCCTATTCGTGGACAATATCAACCGCGTCGATGCGCGCGTTACCAAAGTGCTCCCTTTTTCTGAGCGAATGCAAGTACAGCTAAGCTTCGAGGCGTTCAACGTGACAAACTCGCAATACGACACCAACGTCCTGAGCCAAGCCTTTCAGGTAAGTGGGGGCATCATCCGGCCCACACCCCGCCTGGGCGAGGGGAACCAGTCTGCTGGTTTCCCTGATGGCACGAACGCACGTCGCGCCCAATTCAGCGCCCGATTCGTGTTCTAAGGAACTCTCCCAGAATGGCCGTTTTATTCAACCGGGCACCCTGCTTGCAGGGTGCCCGGATACTTCTTGCTGCGTTTGTCATCGCGGTCATGTGCCGCATCCCGCTTCTGGCGCAAGGGCCCTACGAGGAGCCACCCCTCGCGATGCCACCCGTTTTGATCACGCTTGGGACCACTCCGGGGAGTCCCTGGGCAGTTCAGCCGGACGTGGAGCAGCAACAACTACTCGTTACGCACCGAGGCTATCCCCAGCTTTTGTTTGAAATCGACGCCGATGGTCCAGAGGACGACGGTCGCTTTGAGGGCATCACCATCGTACGGGATGGCATTCGTTTTGAAGGGCGCTTGTACGCGAATCGGGTGAGTTTTCTGTCGCCCGATCACGATGCCGGACGGACTACCCACGTGGCCGTCAAGGCGCTGGATAAGCACCTGGTCGTCCGCTTCGATGGTGGTAGCTTTCGCAAATTGAATGTCGTCGGGCCAGACAGTACCGTGATGTTTGAGGCTGTCTTCTTTGTCGATTCCCAACACCGACTGGGTGCCGTGCTGAACGGTCTTTACTATGTTTTTCCCTCGGCAACCAACACCACGATCATCCTAACCAGTCGGCGTGAGGAAGTGTCCCGATTCGTGAATCCACAAACCCATAAGCATTACGAGTACTTCGAACAGGTAACCAAGGTGGATGTCGCCGATGCCCTCTTCGGCAACTTTCAACTAGAGGGGCTTATCGAGCGATTGCAGCTCCACACCCACGGTTCCAAGCATGCTGATGTTTTCGAACTGGACCTAGATCACTCGTATAAGGACCGTGGCCAGAAGGAAGTCTTGCTTCGATTCCTTCTGGCCCAGCCATTGGTACCGGCCTCGCGTGCAGGCGCAGGGGCAACGCCGTAGGGAACTTCCTAGAAGCTCATCGCGTGTTGCTTGGCCTTGGCAATGGCTTCCGCGGTGCGCTGGTCAGCCACCTGGGGACCATAGAGGGTGCCCTCCACGTCGATGGTGATGAGATCTTTGATGCCGATGAAGTTTAGCGCGAAGTTGAACCACGGCTTTTGGTGATCGATGGCCGCGGCGTCGCTGCCTTCCGGGTACTCTCCACCGCGAGCGTAAACAACAAAGGCCTTCTTGCCGAGCACCAGCCCCTGGTAGCCTTCTTCCGGCGTGTAGCTGAACGTGATTCCCGGCTGCGTGAGAATGTCGATGTATTGCTTCAAAACGTAAGGCACGCCGAAATTCCACATGGGCACGTTGATCACGTACTTGTCGAAGCTGCTGAAGTGCGCCGCCAATGCCTTCACTTGGCCCCACGCCAATTGCTCCTCGGCCGTAGGGTTCGTTCCGCTCAATACGGCGTACTTGGCCTGCATGGCGTCGCCGTCAAAGGGCATCAAGTTTGCTCGAAACAGGTTGAGTGTTTCTACCGTATCTTTC
>JALOKO010000148.1 GCA_025456495.1 Bryobacterales bacterium
AGTAGCGGAAGCCCACCCCCTGCACCCGTCCGCGCACCACAAAGCGCCTGGCCACTGCTGTTGGTTCCTGCATCGTTGATCTCCTATTGTGTCCAACGCAGCACCAGATGGCAAAGCCCACTCTGCCTGGCAAAGCCCACCCTGCCTGGCACGGTCCGCCAGGGATGCGCGCGCAGCGCGTCGCCAGCCCGCTGTCTCCCTCGGCGAATCCCCGTCCCGTTCCATTTTGGTGGGAAACACCACGTAGACGTGCTGTATTCTACGGGTACGTCGCCGCGACGCGCACTTTCCCGAGCCCGATAAGAGAAATTGATGGGGCCAATGCTTTTGACCCCCGCAAAGCGCCAAGCTACACTGAAACTTTGCGCTGATGGAGAGACGGATGGCCAGCACCGCCGGACAACAACCCGCCCGCGAAACCGCTTCCCGGCAGAGCGCCGCCGCTGAGGCTGCGCCGGTGGAAAGCCCGGGTCCGCTGCGCGGCGTTCCGGTAGAGGACCTCAAGACCGCCTTCCGCACCATGTTGCTCTCCCGGGCCATCGACGACCGGGAAATCCTGATGAAGCGGCAGCAGAAGATCCACTTCCAGATCAGCGCCGCAGGCCATGAGGCTATCCAGACCGCCGCCGGCATGGCGCTGCGGCCGGGCTACGACTGGTTTTTCCCGTACTATCGAGACCGCGCCAGTTCCACCGCCATGGGGTGGAGCGCGCAAGCACAACTGCGGCAAGGCGTGGGCGTGCGCACCGACACCGCATCCGGCGGACGCCAGATGCCCTCCCACTGGAGCAGCCCGGAGTTGCACATCGTCAGCTCGTCTTCCCCAACGGGATCGCATTACCTGCATGGGGTGGGCTGCGCGGATGCCTCCTTGCGCATGCACCCGGACCGCGATGAGGTGACGCTGGTTTCCACCGGAGAGGGCGCCACCAGCCAGGGCGAGTTCTGGGAATCGTTGAACATCGCCTGCCTGCACAAGCTGCCGCTGGTGTATCTGATTCAGGACAACCAGTACGCCATCTCTGTTCCCGTGGAGGCCCAGACGGCCGGTGGCAGCATCTCGCAACTGGTGCGCAGCTTCCCCAGCCTGCACATTTTGGAGGTGGACGGGACAGACTTCATCGCCAGCTACCTGGCCATGCAGGAGGCCGTATCCTACTGCCGTCAGCGCAAGGGTCCTGCCTTTGTCCACGCCCACGTCACCCGGCCCTACTCGCATTCCCTTTCCGATGACGAACGCCACTACAAGAGCGAGGAGGAGCGGGAACGGGAGGCGCTGCGCGACCCGCTGATGCGGATGGCGGAGACGCTGGTGGCCACGGGCATCTATACCCACCAACAGGTGGAGCAGTTGCGCGTGGAGATCGAACGGGAGGTGGCGCGGCTGGAAATGGAAGTGCTGGCCGAACCGCAGCCCGACCCCAACGGCGTGCTGGAGTTCCTGTACTCGCCGATCGTTGACCCCTGCTCAACTGCCTTCGACAAGCCTGAGGACGCCACCCCGCCCGGCGATAGCGGCGCCGAAGGCCATGGCGGCGGCGAACCACGCACGATGCTGGACTCCATCAACCTCACGCTTCACGAGGAAATGCGCCGCAACCCGCACATGGTGGTGTTTGGCGAGGATGTGGCCGATTGCAGCCGCAGCCAGCATCTGCCGCGGGTGAAAGGCAAGGGCGGGGTATTCAAGGTCACCTTGGGCCTGCAGCGCGAGTTCGGCGACGACCGCTGTTTCAACTCCACGCTGGCGGAAGCGGCCATAGTGGGGCGGGCGCTGGGCATGGCGCTACGCGGCATGAAGCCAGTGGTGGAAATCCAGTTTTTCGACTACATCTGGCCCGCGATGATGCAGATTCGCGATGAGCTGGCCACCATGCGGTGGCGTTCCTACAATGGGTTTTCCTGTCCCATCGTCATCCGGGTGCCGATTGGCGGCTATCTGAACGGCGGGGCGGTGTACCACAGCCAAAGCGGCGAGGTGGCCTTCACCCACATTCCCGGCATCCGGGTGGTGTTCCCGTCGAATGCCAGTGACGCCTGCGGTTTGCTGCGAACCGCCATCCGCTGCGACGACCCGGTGCTCTTCCTGGAACACAAGCGGCTCTATCGCGAGCCCTACAACCGCGCGCCGCATCCCGGGCCGAACTACACAATTCCGTTTGGCAAGGCGCGCATCGCCAAACCGGGCAATGCCTTGACCGTCATCACCTACGGAGCGCTGGTACACAAGAGCTTGCAGGCGGCGGCTGAGATTGAAGCGGCTTACCCTGGACAGAGCGTGGAAGTGATTGACCTGCGCTCCCTGTCTCCGTATGACTGGGAGGCCATCCGGCACAGCGTGGAAAAGACCAACCGCGTGCTGGTGGCGCATGAGGATACGCTGAGTTGGGGCTTCGGCGCGGAAATCTCCGCCCGCATCGCGGATGAGCTCTTCCACCGGCTGGATGCCCCCGTGGGACGCGTGGCGGCCAAGGACGTGTGGGTGGCCTACAACCCGATGTTAGAGAATAGCATCCTGCCTCAGGTGCAGGACCTCACCCGGGAAATGCGGCGCATTCTGTCCTACTAAGGATGGGCCAGCCCCAGCCACAAAGTCGCGGATGGCTGCCTACAGGTTGTGCCTCTGCAGCCGCCGGTACAGGGCGCTGCGGCTGAGGCCGAGTGCTTCCGCGGTCTTGCTCACGTTGCCATCGAACCGCGCCAGCGCCTTCTGGATCAGCAGCTTTTCCATGTCCTCAAGACTGATGTCGTCCAGCCTGGGGCTGTCGTCCGGGTGCGGATAGACGCGCAGGTCCTCCTGGCGAATCTCCGACCCGGGGGCCATCAGCACCGCCGCCTCCACGACATGGCCCAACTCGCGCACGTTACCGGGCCAGGCGTGGCCCAACAGCACCCTCATGGCGCCGGCGCTGAAGCCTCGGATGTCCTTGCGGTACTTGGCGGCCTGCGCGGCAAGCAGCCGGGAAGCGAGGATGGGGATGTCCTCTTTGCGCTCCCGCAGCGGCGGCACCACGATTTCCACGGCATTCAATCGGTACAGCAAGTCCTGGCGGAAGTAGCCCGTATCCATGGCGCCGCGCAGGCTGCCGTTGGTGGTTGAGAGCATGCGCAGGTTCAATCGCCGTTTCTTGCAGGAACCGGCCAACTCCACTTCGCCGGACTCCAGCATCCGCACCAACCGCGCCTGGAGATTGGGCGGCAGCCCCGCGATCTCATCCAGAAACAGCGTGCCGCCATCGGCCAGTTCCAGACTGCCGATGGGAGCAACGCCCTCCAGCGCGCCATCTCCCAGGCGCCCGAAAAGCTCCGCGTCCAGGAGTTGCTGGGGCAATCCACCCAGGTGGACCGTGACCATGGGCATGGCCGCTCGGGCCGAGACCTGGTGCAGTGCGCGCGCCACCATTCCCTTCCCGCTTCCATGCTCGCCGCTGATGAGCACGCTGGCATCGGATGGCCCCACCCTGGCAATCATGCGCATCACCGGTTGCATGGCGGCGGACTCCGCAACCAAGTCGCGCAAGGCGGACGCTGCGGGCCACCCGGACGCCAGACAGGCCGCCGACGCGGGTTGGGCCGGTTCATCCAGGTGGAGCAACCCGGACCGCAGCAACTGGTTCTCAACCTGTAGGCGCCGCACCAGGCGGAGGCTGTCGCGCAACTGCAATTGCGTCTGCAGGGACGCCCGCAGTCGCGCGCCGTCCCAGGGCTTGGTCTGCACGTCCCGCGCGCCCTGCAAGAGGAAGGACTCCGCTGGGATAGGGTGCGTGGCCGCGCGCAGCACAATCACCGGCAACTGCGGATACCGCTTGACGAGTTCCGCCAGCAGGCCTTCTGCAGCGCCGCCATCCAGGGGCGTCCGCTCCGCGTAGGAAGCGTCCAGAATGGCGGCATCGCAGTCCCGGCTCGCCAGCCACGCCAGCGCCTCCTCAGGAGACTTGGCGGCGTCCACGCGATATCCATAGGCGACAAGAAATTGCGCCACCTGTTCACGGGCATCAGGTTCGTCGTCCGCAATCAAAATCGTTGGCATCACCGACGGCAAGGAGGGAAGCGAATCGCCCCTCCTCTATGCAAACAATACGCATGAGGCTTGGATTCGTTCGCGTGGACTGCGCGCCATCGCCAGAAATTCCCTTGTTAACCCGCCCGCCGGGGACACACGCAGGAATCGACGGGCGTACGGGCAGGTTGGGCGTATGGGCCGGTTGGGCGTATGGGCAGGTTGGGCGTATGGGCCGGTTGGGCGGGGCTATAGATTTGCCTTCTCAATGCGAATGCCGCCGTTGACGGTGCTAAGGCGCAGCTTTGGACCGCCCGCGCCAATCCGCCCTTCCACCTTGCGGCGGGAGGTTCTGCCCTGGATGGTGATGGGGAAATCCGTCTCAATCTTTCCGTTCACGGTAGACAGCGCCACATCGGCGTTCACGGCATCGCTCACGGAGATCACGATGCGTCCGTTCACCGTGCTGAACGAGCTGTCCTGGTCCAGCTTGCCAATCCTGGCGATCACCTTCCCGTTTACCGTTGTGGCGGAGGCGCGTCCGGCGGTTTCCAGGGCGACGTCGCCATTGACGGTACTGGCATTGACGTCACCCCGCAGGCCCTTCACCGTAACCCCACCGTTCACGGTGCTGGCCGCAAGGTTAGCCTGCGTCGGCATCAGGATGACATATTGCACGCGAACTTCTGAGCGGTTCCAGCCCTGCTTGTTTTCGCGGCTGTTGCGCTCGCGGCAACCCGCCGGAAAGCTGCCATCGGCGCGGCGGTAGAGGGTACACACCACAATGCCCGCGGGTTCCTGCTCCACCTTGATCTCCACATCGCTGGTGGATCCACGACGAGCGGTCTTTTCGGCGCGCACGCTCACCGCATTGCCCGACGACGGCGATATCTGGATGTCGCCATTGATGTCCATTACCTCCAACCGCTGCCCGTTGGGTAAGGTCCCTGACCAGGAAAACACATCCGCTTGCGCCCAACCCGGCACTGCCGCCAAAAGGCCTAGCACCACCAGCAGACAGCCTGAACCGACACACCGACGAACCATTCCACGCCTCCTTCTTGGCGAACGGCGCTCACGCCGACCACGTCCTCTGGCTTGGAATACGAGGCCTCACCCGGATAGTTCCAAACAATTTGGCTGCGACCCCAGACGCGAACGCTGCCGGTCGCTTGAGGGCATTCCGGCCTAGCTCGCCAGCAGCAGTTGGGTGAGCTTGCCGTAGAGGCGGCGAAACGATGGCGCCTGGCAGGCTTCTTCCACATTTACCTTTTTGGCAAGGCGCACCTGGTCAATCGTCGGCGAGTAACGGCCGCCAGGCAGACGTTCTTTCAGCATCCCCTTCGCATCCCGGATTGCTTCAACGCCCGGTTCCGGACTGTAGGCATGGGTAAGCAGGCTCTCGTCGTCCAGAGTCTTCGACGATGCCAGAATCCACGGCTCGAACTCACGTACCGCAAACACAACTTCCACCTTCAGGTCGGGTCGCGCTGCGTTGGCGCGCTTTCGTAGCGATGGCCCCAGCGTTGCCGCGCAGTCGTCGTCGGCGTCCAGCAGCACAAGCAAACAGCCCTTGTCCATCGCGCCTTCCGCTGCAAGTTGAATGGCGGCGTCATGAACGTCTCGCTCAAGCTCGCCATCCTTGATGATCTTGTCCCTGAACCTCCGAATGGGATCCAGCACTTTCAGTCGCGTGCCGGGCGCAATGTGGGCTGCCAGTCGGTGGAGCAATGCTGGAAACGCGCGAACTTCGCCGTGGCCCTCCACGATCGTGGCGACAAAAAACTCGTGCATCGTTGGGCTCCGAAAAGATGCAACTGCAGCCTCTCTGGACGAGGAATCCGACTGCGATCCGGCTTCAAGCGGTTCATACGCAGCAGGTCACCGGGTGTACGTAGCTTCTTTTCGATAGACTCCCGGGAGGCTGGCGTGATGGGTGAGATGAGCGTCTTGCCGGCCTCCATCTCCGCAGCCAGAAGCGCATCGGGAATATCCTGCCAGAGGTCCAGCAGGTCCGGGCTGTGGCTAGTGATGAGAACCTGGCGCATTTCGGCCGCCTCCCTCAGGGCATCAAACAGCACACCCGCGGCTGCCGGATGCAGCGCCACCTCAGGCTCTTCGATGGCCACCAGCGGGAACTGGTAGCCACCAACAGGCAAGTGGAACAGCCCCACCAGAACGCCCAACGCGCGCAGCGTACCATCGGACATCGAGGCGGCAAGGAACTTGGTCGCCTTGCCTTCTGGCGTTCGCTGAAGAAACTCCAAGGTCTCTTTCGGCCCGAGAGCCTTCACCGTAACCCCGTCCACACCCGGAACCACACCCGCCAGAAACTGGTCAATCCGCGATGCGACGGCCTTGTTGCCCCTCGCCAATCGGGATAGGACTGAGGCGAGGTTCGCGCCATCCCGCAGTAGCAACTCCCCCGGGTCGGGAGACTGCAGGTCGCGGATCCGATCTGGGTTTATGTTACAGAAACCCAGTTCCAGCAGGAGGCTTCTTAGGTGATGGAAGGGTCCCCAGGCCATGCCAAGGAAGAGCCTGTCTGGACCGGGATGCCGTATCTCGCTCCCTCCGGGCATTCCCTCCCACCGGGTGAAGCTGCCAGACTCCGCGCGAAAGCGTGCCTGCATCGCCGGATCTCCGATTGCGGAAACCGATTCAGCCATTTCTTGCTGAATCGCGAATCCATTGCCAGGCTTGGCGGCCACTTCGAAGGAGTAACGAAACGTCGTGTGCGGTGAACAGCGAACTTCCAAACCAATCTGGAAGTGGTTGGGTCGCCCATGCGAACGGCGCCGCACCTCATCGATTCCGCCCCGCTCGCGAAGCGCCCCATCCACCCCGTTCCGCAGAGCATCGGCAACGAAGCGAAGCGCATCGACAAAGTTACTCTTGCCCGCTCCGTTCGGCCCCACCAAACAGCACAATGGGGGAAGATCCACCTGACAAGCATGAATGCTCTTGTAGTTCTTCAGCTCGACCTTGGTGATTTGGACACTCAGCGGCATCAGGTAATCGCTTGCTGGAACCCATTATAGATGAGGCACTCCGTTAGCCCTGGCCGTAAGAAGTGACGACACTCAGTCCAACAACAGCCACCCAGAGCCGCCTGGCTAATGTGGACATCGGAGTATCCGATATGTCACTCTGAGATCGGGTGGATCCTTCGCGCTTGCGCGCTCCCGCCCCTCTTGCTCTTTTCAGTTTGGAGACAAGGTAACGGCGTCACCGGGCCACGTGCCCGCCATCCGCCGTCCATGGCCATGTTGGCGAAATTGCGTGCGTTTGAAGACACGCTGCCGAAGTCGTTTCAGGTTCTTACCTCTTACGACATCCCTACGTTTGTGCGCGACCTCACAGCCGGCGTCACGGTTGGGTTGGTTGCGCTTCCACTCTCGCTCGCCTTCGCCATTGCCTCCGGCGTCCCGCCGGAAGCGGGCCTCTACTGCGCCATCCTCGCGGGTTTCCTCATTTCTGCCTTCGGCGGCTCTCGCACCCAGATTGGCGGACCCACCGGGGCCTTCGTCGTTGTGGTGTCCGGTATTGTCGCCGCGCACGGGCTGGATGGCCTGTACATGTGTACGCTGATGGCGGGCGTCATCCTGGTGCTGCTGGGCCTTACCGGAATGGGTTCCGCCATCCAGTTCATTCCCCGCCCGGTGGTGATCGGCTTCACTAACGGCATTGCCGTCCTCATCGCCAGCACCCAACTGAAGGACTTCTTCGGCCTCACCCTGGACAAGGTACCGGATGAATTTCTGCACCGCATGGCCGCTGTCGCTGGCGCCTGGGAAACCCTGAACCCGTTGGCCGCCACCCTGGCTGCCGCTACGCTACTGGGCATTCTGCTGTTGCGCCGCTTCGCCCCCAGAGTTCCCGGCGCGGTGCTGGCGATGGTGGCGGGAACTGCCGCCGTCATGCTCCTTGGTCTGCCGCTGGATACGGTGGGCAGCCGCTTCGGCGACCTCCCGTCCGGGCTGCCTAAGTTCGCCGTTCCGCAGGGCCCAGGGCCTGGCCAACATCGTTTCCCCCCTCGCCGGCGGATTGCCCGCCACCGGCGCCATCGCCCGCACCGCCACCAACATCCGTGCCGGCGCCCGTACCCCCGTGGCCGGCATGCTGCATGCCGTCACCATTTTGCTGGTGCTGCTCTTCGCCGCCCCCTTGGCCAAGTTCATCCCCCTGGCCGTGCTTGCTGCCATCCTGCTGGCGGTGGCCTACAATATGGGCGAGTGGGCCGAAATCCCCGGCATCTTGCGCCTCAGTTGGACCGATATCGTCGTCTGGGCCGTCACCTTCGCCCTCACCGTGCTGGCTGACCTCACCGTTGCCGTGGAGGCTGGCATGATTCTGGCCGCCCTGCTCTACATCCGCGGCGTCACCCAAACCAGCACCGTCACGCGCATCACCCCGGAGGACATCCTGGACGGAGAGCAGCACAGCCTGCAAATGCACGAAATCCCCGACGGCGTGGCGCTCTACCGCATCCACGGCCCCTTCCTGTTCGGCTCAACCAAAAAGCTTTCCATCGTGGAGAAGGACCTCGCCACCCTGCCCCGCGTCGTCATCATCCGCCTGCGCAACATGACCGCCATGGACGGCACCGGCTTACACGCCCTGCAGCATCTGGCGGAGACCTTGCGCGCTTCGGGCCGCGTCATGCTGCTGTGCGGCATGCGTCCCCAGCCCAAAGCACTCATGGACCAGGCCGAATTCCGCCACCACGTTGGCGAAGAGAACATCTGCGCCACCGTCCGCGTGGCCATCATCCGCGCCCGCCAGATTCTGGCCCAGGACGCCCATGCCCAG
>JALOKO010000149.1 GCA_025456495.1 Bryobacterales bacterium
CGCAGCAGAAGCCGTCGGTCAGCAGCGCCTGCGCGTGCAGCCCCGCGCGCGTGGCCGACGCGCGCACGTTGATGATCAGATCGAGCTGGTCCCCCTCCAGCAGCTCCGCCGCGTGCGCGCTCATCGGGCTCGACACGAGCTGCACGCCGGGCGCGCCCTCAAGCTCCGTCATCAGCCCCGGCAGCAGCAGCGCCTCGGCCCAGTCCGCCGTCGCGATCCGGAGCGTGCGCCGCGTCGCCGCCAGCTCAAACGGCCCCGTCGCCTCCAGCGCGTCGAGCTCCCCCAGCGTCGCCTCCAGCGTCCCGCGCAGCGCCTGCGCCCGCGCCGTCGGCACCAGCCGGTTCCCCGCGCGCACAAACAGCGGATCGCCCAGCCGCTCGCGCAGCCGCGCCAGCGCCCGGCTCACCCCCGACGGCGTCATCCCCAGCCGCGCCGCCGCCCCCTGCGCGCTCCCCTCCTCCAGCAGCACCCGCAGCACGCGCCACAGGTTCAGATCGATGGGCGCGGATTTCACCTGAGTCATGTCGCTCCTGTCCTCATTGCATCTTGGTCACGCCTCCCGCTGTGTGTACATCCTCACTGGCCTGCCCGCAAGCAGGTACAGGCCACCACCGTGGTTGTCATCGCGTGTGTGTTTCTGTTCGCAGCTTACTTCGCTGTGGTTGATTTGGCTTTGGGTCGTGGCATCAACTGGTTGATTGACTCCTTTACCAAGTAGTCATTCCATCAGGCGCCCTCCGGATTGCGCGCCTTGCCGATGACGGCGCCAGCGAAACCGGGCAGGCGAAAACCTGTCGCGATCCTAAATGCCACCTCGGGCGCTGCGCCACGCGGTTCAGGCCGGCAACGCGCGGTGAGCCAGTTTGCCGTGTCCGCCAACGGACACAGAGAGACCGGGTTACGTAATGAATCCTTTCGACGACATGCCGGATACCGACACCACGGCGGGTGAACACGCGCCGTTGGAGCAGCCCGCTTCCCCCTCCTCGGATGAAGCCGCAACGGTCGCGCCAGAGTCGGAAGGCTGGGTGGATGCCCCATTGCCCGTCGAAGCAGATGCGCTCGCCCAATCACAAAGTTCAGACCAGCTAGAAACTGCAGACCAGCCAGAAACTGCAGACCAGCCGCAAACGGCAAATGCCCTGGAAACCTCACCTGATCCCGAGACTGCCCTAGAGCCGGAAGAGCCCGGCGAGAGCTGGCAGGCTGTCGCCCCGGATCCCTCGCAGTTTGCGGATGCGGAAGACGATGCCGCATTCGAAGGCGAAGCGGCGCCCCCCCAGGAGTCGGCCTTCAATCCCGTGTGGGCACAGGACCGTTCCGATTCTCCGGAAGAGGAAGCGCCGGTTGCCAGCGATGGAGCGGGCGAAACGGAAGCTGCTCCGGAACCGGACGACGCGCCGCCCGCCCCCGTTGAGAACCCGTTGATGAACTGGTTCATCGTCCACACCTATTCGGGCTTTGAGAATAAGGTTTCAGAAAGTTTGAAAACCCGGGCGGAAGCCTTCGGGTTCGCTGAGCGCCTGGGCCAGATTCTCATCCCCACCGAGGAAGTGGTGGAGATGCGCAACGGCAAGAAAGTTACCAGCAAGCGCCTGCTCTATCCCGGATACGTGATGGTGCAGATGGAGATGGATGACGACCTCTGGCATCAGGTGAAGAACACCCCGAGGGTCACCGGATTCATCGGTGGCGGAGGCAAGCCCGTGCCCCTCACGGCCACTGAGGTCAATTCGATCCTCTTCCGTCAGTCCACCGCCGCGGAACGCCCACGGCCGAAGTTGAGCTTCGACAAGAACGAGACGGTACGGATCGTGGATGGCCCCTTCGCCAACTTCTCTGGCAAGGTGGATGAAATTAATCCGGAACGCAATACGCTCCGGGTGATGGTGACGATCTTTGGCCGGTCAACTCCGGTGGAACTGGACTTCCTTCAGGTGGAGAAGATCGCCTGAGGGCGAGGCTCCGCGGTGGGTAAATCATCGCTTGGATAGCCGGAACGCGGGCGACAGGCGAACGAAAAAGAGAAACGACGATGGCGAAAAAAGTAACCGGCAGCGTGAAGCTGCAAATTCCCGCGGGCAAAGCAACCCCCGCACCCCCCGTGGGCACCGCGCTGGGTCCGCAAGGCGTCAACATCATGGAGTTCTGCAAGGCCTTCAATGCACGAACCTCCGCACCGGACCAGGCGGGCCTCATCATCCCGGTGGTGATCACCATTTTTAGTGACCGCTCGTTCACGTTCATCACCAAGACTCCTCCGGTGCCGGTGCTGATCAAGAAGGCGCTGGGCTTGGCGCGTGGTTCGTCAGAACCGAACAAGTCGAAGGTGGGCAAAATCACTGAGGCTCAGGTGGAGGAAATCGCCAAGCTGAAGATGCCCGACCTGAACAGCTTCGATGTCGAGTCGGCCAAGAATCAGGTGCGTGGCACAGCCCGTAGCATGGGCATCGACGTCATCGATTAGCACGCGCGGCGCAATCTCCACTTGCGCGTGGCGCTGGCGATTGCTATACTCAAAAGGTTGGGCCGTCCTCGGCTTAACTGCCTTCAATGGGAGGCCGCAACATCTGGTTTGTGGCCGCTCGCACCAGTGAGGAAAGATGGCGAAAAAACCCGGTAAGAAATTTCAGGCAGCAGCCGCGCAGGTAGAGGCGCGTCCTTACGATTTGGCTGAGGCGATTGCGCTTGCGCAAAAGATCCGCTTTGCCAAGTTCGACGAGGCGCTGGAGGTGCATTTGCGCCTGGGCGTTGACCCTCGCCATGCCGACCAAATGGTGCGTGGCACGGTTGTGCTGCCCCATGGTCTGGGCAAGGTGAAGCGCGTGCTGGTCATTGCCAGCGGCGATAAGGTGAAGGAAGCCCTGGAAGCCGGGGCGGACTTCGCGGGCGGCGAAGAAATGGTGGCGAAGATCCAGTCAGAGAACTGGCTGGACTACGAAGCGATTGTCGCCACGCCGGACATGATGCGATCCATCGGAAAGCTGGGTAAGCTTCTGGGTCCGCGCGGATTGATGCCGAACCCGAAGACCGGAACCGTCACCAACGATGTGGTGAGCGCGGTGAAGGAAATCAAGGCCGGTAAGGTGGAGTTTCGCGTGGATAAGACCGGCATCATTCACGCTGCCGTGGGTCGGGTGAGCTTCCAGCATGACCAACTGCTGGAGAACGCCAATACGCTCATCGGTGCGGTGGTGCGCGCCAAGCCGGCTGCCGCCAAGGGAAAGTATGTCAAGACTGCGGCGGTGGCCACGTCCATGGGGCCAGGCGTCATGCTGGACGTTTCGCCCTTCAATTCAAAGGCTGTCTAGCGCAAAGGCCAACGCGCTGAGCGGGGTACCCTCATGAAACGCAAGGAAGATAAGAAGAAAGATCTCGAAGCATTGCGCTCTGAGCTGGAGAAAGCTCCCAGTCTCATCATTGGCAGCTACGAGAAGATGACGGTTGCCCAGGATTTCGCGCTCCGCAAGACGGTCCGCGAGGCGGGTGGCCTGTATCAGGTGGTCAAGAACAACATTGCGGAAATCGCCTCGCAGGGGACCCCCTCTGAGAAGGCGCTGACGGGCATGAAGGGCATGACCTCAGTGGCCTTCACGCACGCGGATCCGGTTGCGTTGGCCAAGGCGCTTTCCAAGTTCGCCAAGGAAGTGCCCACCTACAAGTTCCGCGCCGGCGTTGTGGAAGGTCGCGTCATCAACATGGACGACGTGAAGGCCCTCGCCGACATGCCGTCTAAGGAAGAGTTGTTCAGCAAGCTGCTGTATCTGATCAATGCACCGGCCACCATGTTGGCGCGCACCCTCAATGGGGTGGGTCGTAACCTGGCGGTGGTCGTCGATCAGGGCGTCAAGGAAGAGAAGTTCAAATCGGCATAGGGCTTCGCACACTTGCGGCCGTTGCTGTAAGCACATCATTTCGGTTCAGATTGGAGAAAAGGGAAAATGGCTGATATTCAAGCAATTGCGGAGCAAATTCAGGGCCTGACGCTGCTGGAGGCTTCCGAACTGGTAAAGCTGCTGGAAGAGCGGCTAGGTGTTTCGGCTGCGGCCGCTTCGGTGGCTGTTGCCGCGGCGGGTCCGGCGGCGGCTGCTGCTCCGGTGGAAGAGCAGACTGAGTTCACCGTCATTCTGAAGGACGGCGGCGCCAAGAAGATTGGCGTCATCAAGGTGGTGCGCGAAATCATTCCCAGCCTCGGTCTAAAGGAAGCCAAGGACCTGGTGGATGGCGCCCCCAAGCCAGTGAAGGAAGGGGTTTCCAAGCAGGAAGCCGAAGACGTGAAGAAGAAGCTGGAAGAAGCCGGCGCCGTTGTCGAAGTAAAGTAACTTCGCTGGATCCGGTTCCCTTTCCCCGCTCTCTGAAAGTGATTCGCATCCGGTCTGCATGGCGTAGGCCGGATGCCTCCTTTCCTTTGGAAGGCGGGTTAGCCCTTGCCTCTCTTGACGGGGCCTTCTTGAGTAGGTTATTCTGAAAGGCAGTCTGTGCCCGGCTGCAACCACAGTCCTTTGTTCCACAACCTGCCACCAGTGTATTCAGTGGAGCCCGATCTCCGCGGATTCCCCATCCATCCGAGCTCCCCAGCGTCGTACGCGTTGTTCCGTCCGCCAGCCGGTAGCGCGTGTACCGACGGAATTTCACGAGATATCTTGCCCTGCGTTCTGTATCCGTCCCATCCCCGCCGAGCCCGTTTGGGCGCGGGGTTGGTGTTGGCTTAGTTGATTGTCGCCTTGCGCCATCGATTTCGAGAGGAGTGAAGCATGCAGCAGCCTGCCCCTGGTACCATCCGCCAGCGCGTGGATTTTTCCAGAATTAAGACCACCATTCCCATTCCAAACCTCATCGAGGTGCAGAAGCGCTCCTACGAGAAGTTTCTGCAGATGGACCTGCTGCCGGCTGAGCGCGACGACCTCGGCCTGCAAAGCGTCTTCACGTCTGTGTTCCCCATCACCGATTTCCGTGGCCTCAGCCAATTGGATTTCGTTGATTATTCCATTGGGAACTGGGAGTGCAAGTGCGGCCACCTGAAGGGGCTGCACCACCTGCGCTCCACCTGTACCAATTGCGGCGCCACCATTCGCACGGATCCCTTTCACCCTGGCGACATCATCTGCCACAAGTGCGCCACCGCCAACCGCAACGTGGTGACCTTCTGCAATCGCTGCGGTGATCCCGTGGGCCTGCAGTTGAAGTACGATGAGCCGGATTGCGAAGAGCGCGGCATGACCTACGCCGCTCCCCTGAAGGTAACCATCCGCCTGACGGTGTACGACAAGGACCCCGAAACCGGTGAGCGTTCTGTCCGCGACATCAAGGAACAGGAGGTCTTCTTCGGCGAAGTCCCCCTGATGACGGATAACGGCACCTTCATCATCAACGGCACTGAGCGGGTGATCGTCAGCCAGTTGCACCGTTCGCCGGGCGTCTTTTTTGAGAAATTGCAGCCCATCGGCTACCTGGGCAAGATCATCCCCTACCGTGGCAGTTGGGTGGAGTTTGAGTACGACGCCAAGAACCTGCTCTACGTGCGCATTGATCGCAAGCGGAAGTTCTATGGCACGGTGTTCCTGCGCGCCCTGGGGTTGAAGACGGATGAGTCCATCCTGCGCAACTTTTACCGCGCCGAAACCTTGCGCATGGATGGCGGCCGGTATTTCTGGCAGATTTCCGATGGCTTGGCGGGGCGCAAGCTCACCCGTCCGGTCACCAGCGCCAAGGGTGACGTGGTGATTCCGCAGGGCCGCAAGCTCAACCACAACAGCCTGGAGGAAGCGCGCAAGGCCGGCGTCAAGGAAGTGGAAGTGGAGTTCGGTGACCTGGAAGGCGCATTCATGCTTGCCGACGTCATCGACATGGAAACCGGCGAAGTGCTGGCTGAAGCCAACCAGGAAGTGACGGCCAATATCGTCTCGGCAATTGCTGATGCGGGCATCCATTCCATCGAAATCTTCTTCCCTGAGAAGGACGAGGTGGGTCCGGTCATCTCCAACACCCTCCGCAAGGATCCGGTGAAGGCCGAAAACGACGCTCTGCTGGAGATTTACCGCAAGCTGCGCCCGGGCGATCCGCCCACCGTCGATACGGCCACCCAGCTGTTTCACGGCATGTTCTTTGACCCGCGCAAGTATGACTTTTCGCGTGTGGGTCGCATGAAGTTCAATATCAAGATCCACGACAGCGCCGATCACACTTCGTTGGATAAGCGCACGCTGGATGCGGATGACTTCTACTCCGTCATCAACTACCTGCTGAAGCTGCGTCGCGGCCAGGCCATCGTCGGCGAGGGGAAGAACCGCAAGGCCATTCCGCTGGCTGTGGATGACATTGACCACCTGGGCAATCGCCGCGTGCGCGCGGTGGGTGAACTGTTGGAGAACCAGTTCCGCATCGGTCTGGTTCGCATGGAGCGCGCCATCAAAGAAAAGATGAGCGTCTACCAGGAGATGTCCACGGCCATGCCGCACGACCTGGTGAACGCCAAGCCGGTGATGGCGGCCATCCGCGAGTTCTTCGGCTCCAGTCAGCTTTCGCAGTTCATGGACCAGACGAATCCGCTGTCCGAGATTACGCACAAGCGGCGCCTCTCGGCCCTTGGACCCGGAGGTCTGTCGCGGGAGCGCGCGGGCTTCGAGGTGCGCGACGTACACGCCACGCACTACGGTCGCGTCTGCCCCATCGAAACGCCGGAAGGGCCGAACATCGGTCTCATTTCGTCGCTTTCCTGTTTTGCCCGCATCAACGATTACGGCTTCATTGAGAGCCCGTATCGGAAGGTGGATGGCAACCAAGTGCTGGATACGGTGGTCGTAACGCACCCTGGCGACGCCAAGGTGAAGGTGGGCGACGTGATGGGCCGCGCGGAAATGCTGGCCATCAACGCCAAGCTTGCCGCTGAGGCGACCCCGGCCGAATACGACGCCTATTGCGACTACTTGTCGGCGTGGGAAGAGGATCGCTTCACCATCGCCCAGGCCAATGTGCAATTGGATGAAGACGAGCGCATCGCACAGGAACTGGTGAACGCACGACTGGCCGGCAATTCCAGTCTGCAAACCCGTGACAATGTGCAGTACATGGATGTCAGCCCGAAGCAGTTGGTCTCCGTTGCCGCCAGCCTGATTCCGTTCCTTGAAAACGACGACGCCAACCGCGCACTGATGGGATCGAACATGCAGCGTCAGGCGGTTCCCCTGCTGCGTGCGGAAGCTCCCTTCGTGGGCACGGGCATGGAGGGCGTCACCGCCCGCGATTCCGGCGCGGTGGTTACCTGCAAGCGCGCTGGCATCGTGGATTCGGTGGATTCTGAGCGTATCATCGTGCGCGTGGAGGGAGCGGCGCATGAGGGGCAGATGTCCCGCGAAGTGGGCGCTGACATCTACACGCTCACCAAGTTCAAACGCTCCAATCAAAACACCTGCATCACGCAGAAGCCCATCGTGAAGCTGGGCCAGCGCGTACGCAAAGGCGATGTGCTGGCGGATGGACCCTGTACGGAACTGGGCGAACTCGCCCTGGGCCGCAACGTCCTGGTAGCCTTCATGCCCTGGCGCGGGTACAACTTCGAAGACGCCATCGTCGTGAGTGAGAAGCTGGTTCGCGAGGACTATTACACTTCTATTCACATCGAAGAATTCGACATCGAAGCCCGCGACACCAAGCTGGGACCGGAGGAAATCACACGCGATATTCCCAATATCGCTGAGAGCTTCCTGCGCAACCTGGATGAGAGCGGCATCATTCGCATCGGCGCCAACGTCAAGCCGGGCGACATTCTGGTGGGCAAGGTAACACCCAAAGGCGAAACCCAACTCACGCCGGAAGAAAAGTTGCTGCGCGCCATCTTTGGCGAAAAAGCCGGGGATGTGAAGGACGCTTCGCTGTACTGTCCCCCTGGCATTGAGGGCGTGGTGGTGGACGCCAAGGTGTTCGCACGCAAAGGCGCCGAACCCGATGAGCGTTCCCGCCAGATTTTCGAGGGACAAAAGGCCCGGCTCTACCG
>JALOKO010000150.1 GCA_025456495.1 Bryobacterales bacterium
TTGGCTGCCATGTTCGTTTACCCTCGTTGAAAATTTGGTCTGTCTTGGTTTGTGGTTTGTGCGCGACACCCTTTTCCTGGGGTGTCGCGCCGGTTGAAAATCAACGGTTAGCCCTTGGCGGGTGGCGGCAAATCTGCCACTAGCCGAAGAGAAACAGAAAGCTCGTCCAGTTGGAAGTGCGGCCTCAGGAAGCTTACCGCGCGATAGGCGCCGGGCTTGCCCGGAATCTCCATCACGTCGATGCGCGCTTCACGCAGCGGCTTGCTTGCCTTCACGGACTGAGGAGCGCTGTCGTCCAAGGTCACGTAGTTGGCAATCCAGCGGTTCAGGAACAGCTCGCACTCCGAACGCGACATGAAGCTGCCGATCTTGTCGCGCATCATCGCCTTCAGGTAGTGCGCAAAGCGGCACATTGCCAGAAGGTAAGGAAGTTGGGTGGACAACCGGGCGTTGGCGTTGGCGGAGTCCTTGTCATAGAGCTTCGCCTTTTGCGCCGACTGCACACTGAAGAACGCGGCGTAATCGGCGCCCTTGCTGTGTACCAGCGGAACGAAGCCGTTGTCGGCCAGTTCCTTTTCCCGGCGGTCAGTGATGGACACTTCCGTGGGACACTTCATGGCGATATCGCCATCTTCGGTACGGAAGGTGTGGATGGGAAGCCCGTCCACCAATCCGCCGCCTTCCACACCGCGAATCGCAGCGCACCAGCCATACTGGGCGAAGGCGTTGGTCAGGCGGCTTGCCAGGGCATAGGCCGCGTTGCCCCACAGATACTTGTTGTGCTCCGTGCCGTCCACCGCTTCCTCGTAAGCGAAGTCCTCCACCTGGATGCCTTCCTTGCCGTAGGGCAGGCGCATCAGGACGTGGGGACAGGTGAGCGCCACGTAGCGGGAATCCTCTGAGTTGCGGAAGCTCTTCCACTTCGCGTACTCGTTGGTGTCGAAGATCTTCGCGATGTCGCGCGGGGCGTCCAACTGCGAGAAGCTATCCAGGTTGAACATCTCGTGGGAGGCCGCCGTCAGGAAGGGCGCGTGGGCCGCGCTGGCCACCTGCGATACCTTCTCCAGCAACTCGATGTCCTCGGGATGCTTGCTGAACTCGTAGTCGCCCACCAGAGCCGCGAAGGGGGTTCCGCCAAAGATACCGAACTCTTCCTCGTACACCTTCTTGAACAGGGCGCTCTGGTCGAACTCGGCGGCGCGCTGCAGATCCCGCAGCAACTCGCGCTTGTTCACGTTCAGCACCTTGATCTTCAACTGGGTGCCGGTTTCACTGCGGTCAAGCAGCAACCTCAACCCGCGCCAACTGGCTTCCAACTTCTGGAAATCCGGATGGTGCATCACCTCGTTCAACTGGATGGATACCAGGTGATCAATCTGCGCGATGCGCGCGTTGATCATCGCTTCGGTATCGCGGCTCACCGTCATGGAGCCTTCCAGGAACTGCCCGAGGAACTCCTTGATGATGTCCTTGTTGCGAGCGCGGGTGGCTGCGTCGCGGCCGGCCAGACGACCACCGTCCACAATCTGGTCGATCAGGCTTGCCTCTTGTGTCTGTGCTTGTGCGGCGGCTGCCTGCTTTTCCATATCACTCATCGCTGCCACCTCCCAAGCCGAGCTCGCTCTTCAGCTTGTCCAGCTTGTCCTGATCTCTCACGGTCGCCAACAGCATCTCGTCCAACTTGTCGTTGCCCTGCAGGCTTCCCCGCAGGTCAGAGAGCTTGTCTCTGAGTTCCAGCAACTCCCGCAACGGCTTTACCTGGCGGGCGACAGCCGCGGGACTGAAGTCATCCATGCTCTGGAAGTTCAAGTCCACCTTGATCTGCCCGGCGTTGGGATCCTCACTCAGCTTGTTCTCTACCGAGAAGGCCAGGTGCGGCTTAAAGCCGGCCAAAACATCGTCGAAGTTGTCTGGGTTCACTTCCACAAACTTGCGGTCCCTCAAACGGGGGAGCGCTTCTTTCGGCTGGCCGGAGAAGTCTCCCAGCACACCCATCACAAAAGGGATTTCCTTGATCTCGATGGCGTCGCCGACTTCCACATCGTAGGTGATGTGGACGCGCGGCGAACGCACCCGTTCGAGCTTTTTCTGAACGCTTTGTTGCGCCATCACAGACTCCTGGCTTCAGATTTTTCGGATTTGGGGTCGAAACATTGGCCCAGCTAGCGAGTCGATCTTACCAGAACGGACTGCTGTTTGCCAGAACCTCGTATTTCAGCAATCTTTCGTGTCGCTTGCCCCAACTTCCCACTTCGCCGGCTTCGCTGCCGCAGCCTGGAAAGCGCCCCAAAACCCGTTTGGCGCCGCCGTCGTGTCTGCCCTCACTGCCGGTTCACTATGCTTAGCGACGCTTCCCACGGAAAGGGATCAACCCGCGAAAACAATTTCTATTCACTCAAACTGCGATTGCAGGGTACACTACGGCTTGTTAGTTTAATTGGCTATGAAAACCCTCCAGCCGGTCGTCTGGGCAAAAGGCACCTTCCTTACCCCGCAGCATTTACAGGTGCAAAACCGCTTCCTGGAAAACGTGCTGTATGCGCATGTCACCGGCACGCAGTTTCGTCCCTGGGGCTTTGCCGACGTCCTGTTGAACCAGGAAGCGCTCGCCGAAGGGTTGGTGTCGTTTTCGCGCGCCAACGGGATTCTGCCCGATGGCCTGCCCTTCGCCTTCCCGGATGCCGACAGTCTTCCCCCGGAGCGCCCGCTGGAGGAGTGTTTCGGCGAAAACCGCAACGATACTGAGATCTTCCTGGCCCTTCCCCTCTATCGCGAAAAGACGATGAACGTCGCCATGGGACACGACGCCCCGGACACGCGCTACCGGTCCCTGGTGCGCTCCTTCCGCGACGAAAACAACGGCATCATCGAAAAGCCGGTCCATGTGGCCAGCAAGAACTTCCGCTTTCTCACTGACCTTGACCCGCACGACGGCTATTCCGTGATGGGCGCCGCGCGCATCCTGCGCACTGAAGCGGGCACCTTCAAGCAAGACCCTCGCTATGTACCTCCGCTGCTGAATATTGCCGCCAGTGAGCCGGTGATGGCCATTGTCCGCAGGCTGGTGGAAATCCTCACCGCCAAAAGCAACACCTTAAGCGCCTCTCGTCGCCAGCGCAAGCAAAGCCTGGCCGACTTCACCGCCACGGACATCGCCAACTTCTGGCTGCTGTACACCACCAACACCTACCTGCCTCTGCTGCGGCACATCTTTGAGGTCCGGCGAGGGCACCCGGAAGCCCTCTATCAGGCCATGCTGAGCCTGGCGGGCGCATTGACGACGTTCTCTTTCGAGATCAAGCCCCAGGACCTGCCCGTGTACGACCACACAAAGCTGGGCAAGTGCATCTTCGATCTCGATGAGAAACTGCGCGTGCTGCTGGAAACGGTGGTCCCCAGCAATTGCGTTTCGATTCCGCTGAAGCTCACCCAGCCGTTCATTTATGCCGCGGCCATTGAGAACGAGAAGTACCTGCAGGACACCAAGATGTATCTGGCGGTTTCCAGCAAGGTGGCCGAGCAGCAATTGATTTCGCGCGCGCCCATGCTGGTGAAAACCTGCTCAGCCACTCACATTGATCACCTGGTGAAGATGGCCCTGCCCGGCATCACACTGACGCACGTGCCTTCCCCGCCCTCGGCAATTCCGGTGAAGCTGGAATACCAATACTTCAGCCTGAACCAGTCTGGCCCCGCCTGGGAGGCCGTCACCCGCGCGCGGAACTTTGCCGCTTACGTGCCAGCCGATTTCCCGAATCCGGAACTGGAACTGGTCATTCTGCTGCCACGGGAAGCGGGCAAATAGAACTCTCCAGGAAGCCTCCTGCAATCAGCACTCCCAATAGTTGGGCGAACTTTTCGGCCGACGTTTCGGGATGCACCACTTGATCGTCGATGAGGCTTTCCAGCAATTGCTGTCCGGTCCTCGTCCCATCGGCACGCGCCAGCAGGTAGCTCATCCAAGCCTGGATTTCCGTCTCCATCGCAAACGGGTAGGCGGTGACTGCCTGAAAGCGCACCGGTGGCAGACCTTCCGGCGATGGCTTATGGGTGGCGTGCAGTTCAAACTCCGGACGAATGCGCGGTGAGTCCTCCAGCAGTTGCTGCGCGATCTGCGGTTGCTTCAACACGACGGCGAAGTCCACGCACCACTGCAGTTCCTCCCAGTCGCTGCGAGGGGCCAGCTTCCGACGCGTATCCACCGGATCCTCCGCGCCCACATGGCGGCGCACCAGCAACGCCCCCATCAGAAACTCGCGATGACCCAGCCCGCGCAACGCCTGCTCATACTGGGTAACCACCGGGATGCCGCCCTTGTTCTTCACCGCGATGCTGAGGGCCAGTTGGTGGATGGAACTGGTGGTTTGCGGGAAGAAGAAGACGTCGAAGTGGGGCGCTTGCTGGCCAATCCACGCCCGGACATTCTGCTCCACCGTCGCCGCCGCGCCCTGTGGCAGCATGGCCACGGCGTAGAACAAGCCGCCCGGGGAAAGCTTCTCTGGTAGCTGCGCCAGCAGGCCCCGCACGATTTCCGTTCCGTCGTTTCCTCCGCCGTAATAGGTGTGCGTGCTGCCAAGGCTGGGCATGTAGGGTGGATGCGCCGCGATGAGGTCGTACAGCCCTTCCGTTCCCTGATAGTAGGCCCCGGCGATGGAGCGGAAATTCCCTACCCCCAACAGGCGACCGTTGAATGCGGCGAACGCAGCCGAACGCGGCTCCAGGTCACTGGCAGTGGACTCACCGCAAAATTGCGCAGCCAACAATGCGGCAGGTCCGCAGCCGCCGCACACCTCAAGAAAGCGCCCAACCGGGCGGCGCGGCAGCAGGCCCAGAAACAGTTGCGCGCTGCGGGTACACGCCGGATACACAACGTCCGGCTGCGGTTGGTCTTCCAGGCCCGGCAGGGGAGTCACCCGGTCCGACGCAATCGCCGCACCCGCAAAGGGATACAGCGCCGCGCTGGCCACCAGCGCCGTCGGGGCGGCATCCGATGCAAGCAACAGGCCAGTTTCGCGGCAGGCGCCCACAAACGCCTCCCCAAGCTGCGCTTCCAGCAGGGCCGCCTCCACAGCGCGGCCCAGAAGAAACACCTGAACAAGGGCGCTAATGGGGCTGTCGATGAGGGTTTCCAACTCCAGCTTGGCGTGGCCTTCGAAGAAGTCCGCCAGGTTCGGCACGCCCAGATACTCCTGACAGGCGTCTAAAGAATATCCGGCGCGGCGAAGACCATCGGCCAGCAGTTCATAATGCGCGGCGGCGGCGTCCGCGCGAGGGGGGGAGGGAAAGTCGTGAAAAGGCAAGGCGCATCCTCAGGCCTGGGTTTGGACAGTCGGGACGCTTCCATGAGCATCCCCACGATTGGCCTTTCTCAGGGTAACGCCAATTCAGCCGATTGCAAGCGCGTTTAGTTCGCCCCGACAGCTTGGCGATCAGCCAACGGCGCAGCGCCGGCTCCCGCACCCGCATCGAAGCTGTATCCGAACCCGCGCACTGACCGGATGAGTGTGGGGCTGGCGGGGTCCCGCTCCACCTTCTGGCGTAGCCGCAGCACGTACACATCCACCGTCCGATCGGTAACCGCGCGATCATGGCCCCAAACGGCATCCAGCAACTGTTCGCGGCTGAACACCACGCCGGGACGGCTCATCAGGAATTCCAACAAGCGAAACTCCGTGGCGGTAAGGGAAAGCTCCTCACCATGAATCAGCACGCGACAGCTATTGCGATCCAACTCCAAGGCCCCCGTCTTCAGCACCCGCGTCGGGTTCTGCTGGCTGCGGAATTGGATCTTGATGCGGGCAATCAGTTCACGAATGAAGAAGGGCTTCACGATGTAGTCGTTGGCGCCCAGTTCCAAGCCCAGAATACGGTCGGTCTCACTGGCGCGCGCCGTGAGAAAGATCACCGGCAGATGCGACAGCTCCGGGATCGTCCGGAGTCGCTTGCAGATCTCCAGCCCGTCGGAGTCCGGCAGCATGATATCCAGAATCACCAGGTCGGGGCGCTCCCTCCGGAACAGGTCAACGGCATCCTTGCCCGTCTGCGACCCCACCATGACAAATCCTTCCTTTTCCAGGTTGTACTTCAGTAAGGAATACAGGTCCGCATCATCTTCAATCAGTGCAATTTTACGCATCGTTGTTTCTCTTGCCGCCTTCGGGTTCAGAATAACTGACATCGATTGTCAGGATGATGACGAAATCGTGACAGTTTGGTGACGCTTGGCCTCAGCCAATACCTCCGGCGCCTCCGATGGCAGCCTGAAGTAGAAGGTGCTACCGACACCCTCAGTGCTTTCCACGTGCAGGCTCCCATTGTGGGCAAGCACCAGATGCTTGACGATACTCAATCCAAGACCAGTGCCACCCAGTTCCCTTGATCGCGCTTTGTCCACCCGGTAGAAGCGTTCAAACAGACGGGGGAGATCGTCCCGCGGTATGCCAGGCCCCTTATCCGCAACCGAAATCTCCACCATGGGCGCGCCATCGGTTGTGGACTGCGCGGCTGCCCCCTCGCGGGCGCCAATCAGAATCTCCGCCCCAATCGGACTGTACTTCACGGCGTTGTCCACCAGATTGCTCAACACCTGATAGAAGGCCTCGCGATCGCAAAAGACCTCCAGATCGTCGTGGGAAATCACCAGCCGCAGGCCGATCTGCCGTCGATCCGCAAGCGGCTTCAGCGTGTCCAGCGTATCCTCCAGCAGCAGCCGTACGCTATAGTGGGCGAATTGAAATTCCTGACGTTTCATCTCCAGCCGGGAAAGCGTCAACAGGTCCGCCGTCAGGCTGGTGAGCCGTTCCGCGTTCTGCTTGATGATGTGGAGGAAGCGCACGTTGTGATGAGGATCCTCCAGCGCCCCATCCAGCAGCGTTTCGGTGTAGCCCTGAATGGCCGCCAGCGGAGTGCGAAGCTCGTGCGACACGTTGATGACGAAATCCTTGCGCACGCGCTCCAGCTTCTCCAGTTCCGCATGCTCGCGCTGCAGCTCCTTGAACATCCGCTCAAGATTTTCGCCCGTCTCATTCAGCTTGCGGCTAAGGATGCCAAGCTCGTCCTTGCCCATCTTGTCCAGGCGCGCCGAAAAGTGCCCGCGCGCCAGCTCCGTGGAGTAATCGATGATCTTGCCCAGCTTGGCTGAGACCAGGCGCGCAAAGAAACCCGCAAGGACGATTGCCGGCAGAAAGCTCAGCGCCGCTGCCGCCAGAATTTGCAATCGTAACGTGTTCACACGTGCCTGCACGTCAGACAGCGGAACCGCGAACCGCAACGCCCCTTGCGGCACCGGCACGGCCACGTAGTGATACCGGATACCCAGCGTGGGGCTGGGCCTCGAACTGCTGCCAATCTCGCCGGCCAGCGCCCGAGCCACCTCCGGACGCGCACGGTGGTTTTCCATCGTCTCAGCCGGCGCTTCGGAATCCAGCAGCACCGATCCGTCGTTGGCCACTAACGTCACCCGCGCCTTCACCGCTTTGCCAATCGCTTGCGCTTCCGCCTCCGTCAGCAAAGGACCTGCTTCATTGGCACGCAGGCGAATCACCTTGGCGTAGTTCACCACCTCCTGCGTCAACGACTGGATGTAGTTGCGCTCAGCCACCTCAGCCGACAGGAAGTCCACGGCCGTCATCGCGACAATCAGCAAACATAGTAGAGCGCCGATGAGCTTGAAGAAGATTCGTGCGGTCATGCGCTTCTCCGTGTCTCGCCGCTGCAGCCGTTGGAAAGCGGTTACAGGCATCTTACTCCGTTCCGCCCACTACCTTCACCGATGGATGGATGGCGCTGCTGGCGCCGTAGAGCCTGTTCATCAAAATGTAATCCAGCACCGACGCGGGCAATGGAACGTCTCGACCGCCCTCCGCCAACTGCTGCCGGATGGCTGAGCTGGACACATCCATCTGCAATCCCTCCACCCGAAGCGCTCGCGCCGAAGCGGGGATGTCATAGCGATGACCCGGTCTGCTGAAGACCACAAAGGTGACCAGCT
>JALOKO010000004.1 GCA_025456495.1 Bryobacterales bacterium
AACCGCCGTCACACAGTGGATTCCAAGTTCAACTTCAACCTCAGCGACAAGACCACGGCCTACATCCGTTTGAGCGCCCTGGACTTCACCATGCTTGACCCGGCCTCCTTCGGCGCCATGCTTGGCCAACCCATCGCCTTCGGCAACCCCGGCAACGGCTTCGGCCAAACCTGGAGTTCCACCGTCGCGGCGACGCACACCCTCAGCCCCAACCTCATCATCGACGCCTACTTTGGCTACACGCTGATGGACGCCAATGTGGAACAGCCCGGTCTGGGTCCCAATACGGGCCGCGACGAACTGGGTATTCCGGGCACCAACGGCACCCGCTTCTTCGAGTCCGGTCTACCCGGCTTCGGCATCGGCGGCTTTGCCGCTTTCGGCTCCACCGAAAACTACATGCCCTACTACCGGAACGATCCCCAGTTCCAATATGTGGCCAACGCCAACTGGCTGAAGGGTTCGCACAACGTCCGCTTTGGCTTTGACATCTACCACCTGCAGTTGAACCACACGCAGCCGGAATTCGCCGGCGCGGCGGGTGGCGCGGCAGGCCGGTTGAACTTTGGCCAGGGTCCCACCCAGTTGCGCCTGGCCAACGGCAACGTGCAAGCGGGCAACCAGTTCAACTCCATGGCCACCTTCCTGCTGGGTCTGGTGGATGGCGGCGGACGCATTCTGCAGGTCCCCGATGTCTACCGCACCAAGACCACCATGTGGAGCTTCTACGTGCGCGACCAGTGGCAGGCTACGCGCAACCTGACGGTTTCTCTCGGAAGCCGTATCGAACTGTTCCCCATGCCCTGGCGCGAAGCCGACCGCGGCATGGAGCGCTATGACTTTGCCACCAACGAGATGATCCTCTGCGGTGTGGGCAACAATCCTCGCGATTGCGGCACCAACGCAGGTGGCCCCTTCTTCTCGCCGCGCATCGGCTTGGCCTATCGCTTGGGCGACAAGACGGTCATCCGCTCTGGCTTCGGCATCAACTGGGATCCCTGGAACCTGGCGCGCCCCTTGCGCACCAACTTCCCCATCCTTGCCGCCTTCAATTTGGCCCCACCCGCTCTGGGCTGGGCCACCACCTTCAGCCAGGGCCTGCCCACGCTGCCTGAACCGCAGGTTGGACAGAATGGCCGCATCGCCATTCCCAACAACTACGCGGTGAACACCACGGGCGACGAGTTCAAGCGCAGCTACATCCTGAACTACAACCTGATGCTTCAGCGCGAACTGGGCAGCGGGTTCATCGGTCAGGTGGGCTACGTGGCCAGCCGTGCCGTACGCGTCTCCGGCCGCTTCAACGCCAACGCCGGACAGGTGATTGGTGCTGACCAGGCCGGCCAGCCCCTGTTCGTCCGCTTCGGACGCGCGGTGGAAACCAGCATCGTCCAGCCCATGGGTGACACGGACTACCACAGCATGCAGGCTACCTTGAGCCGTCGCTTCTCGAACGGCTTCCAAATGAACGCCGCCTACACCTGGAGCAAGACCATGGGTTGGTGCTGCAACGAGGACAACAATGGCGGTCCGCTGGTTGCTGCTCTCGACTTCGTCAGCCTGAACCGGGTACCGCTGAACTTTGACCGTACCCACAACCTGCAAATCACCGCCACCTACGAACTGCCCTTCGGCAAAAGCAAGCGTTGGGCCACCGAAGGCATCGCCTCCCACCTGTTGGGTGGCTGGCAGTTGAACACCCTCACCAGCTTCATGACCGGTACCCCGGTTCGTGTCGCCACCGACGGTGGTTCGCTGCGCCTGCCGGGCAGCAACCAGCGGGCTGACCAAGTGAAGCCCACTGTCGATCGTTTGGGCAACATCGGCGCAGGCCAAGCCTACTTCGATCCCTTCGCTTTCGAGCGCGTCGTGGAACCCCGCTTTGGCAACGCAGCCTTCAACAGCCTGCGTGGGCCGGAGTTCTTCAACACAGACCTGGGGCTGTTCCGCACCTTCGCCGTCAAGGAGAAGATGGACCTGCAGTTCCGCGCCGAGTACTTCAATTGGACCAATACCCCGAAGTTCAGCAATCCTTCAGCAGGCATCAACAATCGCCTCCTGTTCCCGGACGGCAGCTTCCGTGGTGGCGTGTTTGAAGTAACCGGCACCAACTCCGGCGGGCGTGAGCCGAACGGCGACCGCATTCTCCGCCTGGGCCTGCGGCTGACCTTCTAGTCAGAATCGACAACCAACTCCGCCAACAAGCGGAATAACCTCAAACGGCGGCGCCCCTTTGCCGGGAGCGTCGCCGTTTGCCGTTTTCGCGGAAGCGTCATCGGCACCGCATCCCATGCCGGATCACCGCACCCCAATCGTCTTCTGGGGCCCGCCGCGCCTCACAATCGCGCCTCACAATCGCGCCTCACAATCGCGCCTCACAATCGCGCCCGGCGATCACCCGTATCCAGTCCGTATCCCGCTCATCACCAGTCCGCAGCCCGCTCATCACCACTTCACCTCCATCTCTTCGCCAGCCTTTCCCCCAATGTCCGCATCGCATACAATAGCGGTCAATCAGACCCTACTGCTCAATCCGATTGGAGGCCAAACGATGCAAAGCGCTTCTCGCCGTGGATTCCTTACCGGGGCAGCCGCTCTGTCGCTGGTCGACGCCATGCAGGCGCAGCCACACCCCAGCGGAGTCCCCACGAAGCCCCTGGGCAAGTCCGGCGTTCAGGTTTCCGTGCTGGGCCTGGGCGGGCACCACGTGGCTCGCCCCCCTGAGGAACGTGAGTCCATTCGCATCACCCACGCGGCCATCGACAACGGCATCACCTTCATGGATAACGCCTGGGAGTACCACAACGGGCGTGCCGAAGTGGTGATGGGCAAGGCGCTGGCCATGGACGGATATCGCAAGAAGGCCTTCCTGATGACCAAGGTCTGCGACCGCGACTACGCCGGTGCCATGCGTCAACTGGAAGACAGCCTGAAGCGCCTGCAGACAGACGTGATTGACCTGTGGCAGTTCCACGAGTGCAACTACTTTAACGATGCCGAGTTCCTGCTGGATAAGGGTGGCCTGCGTGCGGCCTTGGAAGCGAAGAAGCAAGGCAAGATCCGCTTCATTGGCTTTACGGGTCACAAACACCCGCGCATTCATCGCAAGCTGCTGGCCCTGAAGTTCGACTGGGACGCCTGCCAAATGCCCATCAACGTGATGGACCATAGTTTTGAGAGCTTCCGGCACGAGGTGGTAACCGAATGCAACCGGCGTGGCGTGGGTGTGGTGGGCATGAAGGGTTGCGGCGGCGACGGCCGCATGCTGGCCGATGGCAAGGTGACGGTGGAGGAGTGTTACCGGTACTGCTTGTCCCAACCCATCAGCACGCAGGTGGTGGGGCTGGCCTCCATGGAGCACCTGGAGGCGGCGTTGCGCATTGCGCGCTCCTTCAAGCCGATGAGCGCCACTGAGATGCAAACCATCAGTGCCAGGGTGAAAGACGTGGCCGGGGACGGCCGCTACGAGTACTTCAAAACCACGCAGCGCTTTGATTCCGGGCACCACCGTCGCCAACATGGCTTCGCCGAGTGACCCCACGCGGGTGGTAAACCCGCTTTTGCTGCGTGCTCGCATCCGAACTTCCACGGACGCATCTGATGAATGACACGGTGGAAACACCGGCATCTTGTTGTGCGTCCTTGATTGTTGTGGGCAGACCCCAAAACCAGAACGAGTTCTTCTTGGCCCCGCCGCGCACCACGCGACGGGCCGTGGTGGCCCTTTCCGGGGCGTTGCTGGGGCTCAGCCGCGGTTTTGCGGACGTAACGGTCGCCCAAGTGGAACCACACAAGAAGGAGTTTCTGGATCCTGCTACTGAGTTCCAGGTAACCCGCTGGACGGAGGAGGGCGCGGAAGCTCGTCTGCCCGGCGACCCGGATCGCGTGATTTCGCGAAACGACGCCCTGCTGCTGTACTCCAGCAATCGCAGCGGCCAATGGATGCCCTACGTCATGCGGCTCCCTTCCGGCGAGAGCACGCTGCTGGCTGAGGCCCAGCAATTGCAACCGGCCTCCTTGGCATTCCTGCGCGGTGACGGGGAACTGATTTTCGTCGATGGCCCGTCCGTCGTCCGGACGCAGCTACGCCGTCCTCGGCCCAGAACGCTCTACCGTGCTGACGACGGTTGGATGCCCACCGGCGACATCCGCATCGCCCCGGACGACCGCACGGTTGCCCTGCTGCAAACGCGCTCTGATGCCGCACGTGTCGTGTTTGTCGAACTGTCGAATGGACGCTCCCGCACCGTGATTGAGGCCGAAAAGGGGGCGCTCACCCCTCTCGATCTTCATCCCCGCTATGGACTCTTTCTGCTGGATTCCCGGGGTCTGCCTGCTTTTCAGGGAGGAACGCCTCCCAGCCCCCTGCCCGCGTTTCCCGAGGGTCGCATCCTGCAGGCGCGCTTCAACGCGGAGGGCGACCGCCTCACTTACCTCCTCCGCAGTCCCGGCCCGCCAGAGCGCACCCTGTTGATGGAACTGGCGCTTCCCGGCGGTCGACATGAACTCGTCGCCAGCACCAGCAAGTTCGCCACCTTCTCGCCGAATCCGAACAGTTCTGTCTTCGTGGGAGCCAGTGACTCCGTCGCCCAACCCTTGTTGCTCTTGCTTCTTCGCGTCACCCGCCGCGAGTTTGCCCTGATGGAGCACAGCGCCACACAACCGTCGGTGGTACAGCCGTTGTTTTCCAACAACAGTCAGTTGATCTTCTTCCAGTCTGACCGGCTGGGCAAGAACTGCATTTTCAGCGTCAGCGTAAAGGGCTTGGTGGAGCGCACCTGATCCACTGCGTGCGGCTGACCTTGCCTGGATGACTGGAACGGGTCCTTAACATAAGAACGCACTCGCATTAGTGTCGATTTTCACCCCCTTCTTCGGTAAACTTGGGTGAAACCAGGTCCAGTCCTCTCGAAAATTCACTTCTCTCTTGGAATCAATCGCTTACCTGATTCGAATCGAAGCGTGCGTTTCCGTTTCTTCTCCCCTAATTCTGGAACTCAGCGATCCGTTTAGATAAATCGCTCACCTCTCGTACTCCATTGTATAGGCCGCACAGGACTTCGCATGCAGCGCGAAATCCCCTACCATCAGAGTGGGAGATGCCCTCCGCTGTCTGGTGGGGCGCCCCGCCGAAGCTGGCCGCGACAAATGCGAACGGCGCAGTTCGGAAGCTCACAACAAGTTCATTCGGCAGGGCAGGGGAGCCGACTTCGGCATTTACCCTGCCCTTTTTTTGCCCACCGGGCCTCACTGGCCGGGCCGCGTTTGGGGATGGGGGTTGGAATCGTCCGCCTTCGCCAGGGCAGCAGCAGCCAGCAGGCGGACCGGTACCGGGGATAGGGGTGGCCGCACCGATTGCATGGGCCAGCCCAGCAGGAATTCCGTCGCGGCGCCACAGACGCGGCCCTGACAGTGGCCCATGCCCAGGCGGCGTTGCAGCTTCGCATCCCGCCACGAAGAGCAGCCTTCCAGGTGAATCAGCGGCACGTCTTCGCAGCGACAGACGGTGGTTTCGGGCAACGGCAGATCGCGCAATTCCGGGCGCAATGGAAAGCTGCGCTCCAGCACCTGGGCAAAGTGATGGCAGCGGGCGCGTCGCGCAAGATGTGGGGCCGCTTGCGAATGCAGGTTTCTGGACACCGGGGAGTTGGCATCCTCCGGAAGCAGCGCGGCGGCAAGGCCCGCTACCGCGCCTTCGGCCATGGCCTTTTCCGCCCCGCCGATCCCGGTGGGCTCGCCCGCGCAATAGACATCCGGCGCGGTGGTCTGCTGCCAGTTATCTACCACCACAAAGCCCTCACGCACGGTGCAACCTAGCAATTCGGCAAGCTCCAGGTTGGGCACAAACCCGAAGGCGCAGGCGAGATAGTCGCAGTCCACAGTCCACTCGCGGTCAGCGGAGCGCAGCGTCACCGCCGTCAACCGCATGTCGCCGTGCGCCCTCACCGGATAGGTGGCTGCCTGGAAGCGCAGAGGCTGCAATCGCCACGCCAGTTGGAGGGCCTCCGGGATCTTTCCGGGCAGATAGCGCAGGCCCAAAGCGAAGCGAACCAGATGCGAGAGCGATGCCTGTTCGGCGATCACCGGAACCTGAGCCCCGTATAGTGGCAGGGATGCCGCGACGCTCAGCAGCAGAGGGCCGGACCCGGCCACCACCACGCGCTTTCCCGCAAGATCTAGTCCTCCCTTGGCCAGCGCCTGGATGCCACCAACACCCAGCACGTTGGGCAGGGTCCAACCCGGAAATGGCAGGAACCGTTCCCGTGCGCCGGTGGCCAGCACCAGGCGATGGTAGGAAAGCCACAGCGGGTTGCCGTCGTGCATTGCCAGCAACTGTCCGGGCTTGGGCGCATCCACAATCGTACAGCCGCGCAGGAACTGCACCGGGGAGTCGCGTAGCCTTCCCAACAGGCGAGCTGCGATACGGGAGGGCGGGTGCCCGCCGCGCCAGATCTGGCCTCCGGCCTCCGGGCTGGCATCCACCAGGGTGACGCGTGCCCCGGCATCGTGGGCCGCAAGCGCCGCCTGCAGTCCCGCGGGACCAGCGCCCACCACAACAATCTCGCGCGATGGGTGCAAGTCACTCACTGCAGCCGCTCTCCCGCGCGTCACCCCGCGCGCCAGCCCCTGCCGCCGCAACTTCCGTGCAGATGCGCATGCCGGGATGGCAAAGCCGCAGGCAGGTGTACTGGTTGGCCACCCCGTCAATGGTGGCGCGGCATTCCGCGCAAATCCCCATTCCACACAGGGGTCCTCGCGGTTGGCCGGACGGGGACAGGCGGAAGGCGTCCACCCCTGCCACCAGGATTGCTACGGCGGCTGTGCTGCCCGCCTTCACCTCCACCGGCGCAGAATTGACGAACACCTCAATGGAAGTGGACATCGGCGGCCTCCGGTATGGATGATCGTTCGTCCTCAGCGGACAGGAATCGCGCGGGAGCGTACGGGGTGGGGTCGATCCCGGGCGTCCGGCCGGCGACAAGGTCGGCCAGGATCTGCCCTGTAGCCAGCGATGTTGTGATCCCAAGCCCCTCGTGGCCCGTGGCCAGCCAGACCTGCTCGCGGTCAGGTGCGGGGCCAATCAGGGGCAGCTTGTCTGGCGTCGCGGCGCGGAAACCGGTCCAGGTACGCAGGATGCTCAGGTCGGCCAGTCCCGGCAGATAGTCAATCGCTCGTTGCAGCATCCTGGACAACAGCGCGTGGTGAATCTCTGCACCCGTCTGGCCAAACTGACGCGAGGATCCAATCAGCAATTGCCCGGTGGCGCGCGGCTGCACGTTGAAGGCCACTGATTCCAGCGCCGAACCATGGGCGCTCTTCAGATAACCCAATTCCACCAGTTGATGGTGAACGAATCCGGGTGCGCGATCCGTGATGGCCAGGTGCCCCTTGCGCGGCTGCAGCGGCAATCCCGGAATCAGCCGCAGTGACGCGGCGCCAGCCGCAACCACCACCAACCCAGCCTGCAGTGAATCGCCGTTCATCAGGCGAAGCGTTCCCCCTTCGAGAGCCTGCACGCGGACGCCCGTTCTGACTTCGGCGCCTCGATTCCGCGCGCGCTCCAGCAGCCACGCGGCCACCGGCGGCGGATAGGTAACGGCATCATCATGGACAAGTAAACCGCCCGCCAAGCCGGGACGGAGCTTCGGCTCGGCCCGGTAGAGGTCCTGCGCCGATAACAAATCCGCCCGGCAGCCCTGTGACCGATAGAACGCGCACTTGCCGCGTGCTGCGTCCAGTTCCTCGTCGTCAGCCGCCACCCAGAGCGTGCCGACAGGCTCCCATTCCGCTGCCGCTGGTAGTTGATGCGCGCACTCCAGCCACAACTGGCGCGCGTACCGCGTAAGCGCGAATTCGGCTTCATTGTCATCCATTACCACCACATGGCCCATGCCTGCGGCGGTGGCGCCGCTGCCCACAACCTCCGCTTCCAGCACCAGCACTCGCTGGCCATCGGCGCTCAAGCGTTCCGCGCAGGACGCGCCCACGATGCCTGCTCCAATCACGATAGCGTCGGGATGCTTCACGCCGGTGCCTCCCCATCCGTGGGCAGGGGAATCCCCATGGCAAAAGGATCACCGGGATGGAATAGCAGGGTCGCCTCCGCATTCACGAAGGCCTGCCCCCGGATGCGCGGTAAAATGCGATCGCCTTCCCGCTGGTACGCGCCCTCGAAGATGCTGCCGACGATGCTCTCCTGCCGCCACACCTGCCCTTCCTCTAATACGCCATCGGCGGCCAGGCAGGCCAGCTTCGCACTGGTGCCCGTGCCGCAGGGTGAACGATCATAGGCCCCTCCCGGACACAGCACAAAGTTTCTTCCGTCGGCGGCGGCGGACGACGGCGGGCCGAAGATCTCCACGTGATCGATCGGCTGCCCGTCGGCTCCGCGAATGCCTTCGCGATCCAGTGTGTCGCGGATTGCCTGACAGAACGCGGTGAGCGCGGAAACTCGCGCCGCGGATAGTTGCTGCTGATGCTGCTTCACCAGGAAGAACCAGTTGCCGCCCCAGGCGATGTCGCCACGCACCGTCCCGTAATTCGGCACCTGCAGGGCGACCTCCTTGGCGTAGCGATAACTGGGAACGTTGGCCAAAGCGACGAAGTTGTCTGGCTCCAGCGTGGCCTCCACCACCCCCACAGGCGTATCCACCCGGTGCCTTCCCAACCCAATGCGGCCCAGGTGGCCCAGTGTCACCATCAGGCCGATGGTTCCGTGTCCGCACATGTGCAGATAGCCCACATTGTTGAAGAAGATCACGCCCGTGACGCAATCGGCTGCGTGGGGTTCGCACAGCAGCGCCCCCACCAGCACATCAGAGCCGCGCGGCTCATTCACCACCGCGCGGCGAAAGGCATCGTGGTGCTGGCGGAACCGTTGCACCCGTGCCGCTAGCGGCCCCTCGCCCAGGTCCGGCGCCCCGGCAATCACTACCCGGGTGGGTTCACCACCGGTATGCGAATCAATCACCTTTACCGGCTCTACCTGCATCGTCGCCACTCCCCGGCGTCCGCTAGCTGAGTGCGGGCCGGGTGGCCAGCGCTCGCCGGATAACTCCCAGAATCTCTTCGCGCTCCGCCCCCTCCAGCTTCAGTTTCGGTGCGCGCACCATCTCACTGCCCAGGCCCACTTCGGCCATGCACAGCTTGATGTACTGCACCAGCTTCGGTTTCGTATCCAGATGCAGCAGCGGCGTGTACCACCGATACAACTCCAGCGCAGCCGGGTAGTTGCCTGCCTCCAGCAGTTCCCACAACACGCGATTCTCGCGTGGAAAGGCGTTCACCAGGCCCGACACCCAGCCCACCGCGCCCAGCATCGCGCATTCCATCACCAGGTCGTCCACGCCGCTGAACAGGACGTAGCGGTCTCCCAGTTCATTCACCAGATCCGTAATGCGCCGGGGATTGTCTGACGATTCCTTGATGGCCACCAACGCCGGTTCATCGGCCAATTCCGTGAACATCGCCGGCGTGATGTCCACGCCATAGGACACCGGGTTGTTGTAGCACATGATGGGCAGCGCGCTGGCCCGTGCGACGGAACGGAAGTGGGAGATGGTCTCGCGGGGATCGGACTTGTAGACCATCCCGGGCAGCAGCATCAGCCCGTCCAGCCCAATCCGTTCGGCATCCGCAGCAAACCGCATCGCCAGGCGGGTGGAGCACTCCGCCACGCCCGACAGCACGGGAATCCGTCGTTGCGCGACATCCACCGCCATGCGCAACACGTCCAACTTCTCGGCGTACTCCAGCGTGGTGTTCTCGCCCACGGTTCCCAGCACAATCACGCCGTGGATTCCCTCGTCGATCAGGTGCTGCAGGTGCCGTGCGGTGGACTTCAGGTCCAGGTGCTCATCGTCAAAAAACTGGGTGGTTAGCGCCGGGTAAACCCCTCGCCAGGAAATGGAAGCCACTGAATTTCTCCTGGTTCCACGCTATCACGCGAATACGCGTGCCTGCCGCTCAAGGCCTCAATCGCCGCCAACAAACCAGACCACCTGCCAACAAACCAGACCACCTGCCAACAAATCAGACCACCTGCCAGCAAATCAGACCACCTGCCAGCCAAGCGCGTTCGAAGCCTTCAGCGTCCGCCGCCGTTCAGCTTAATCAATTGCTCCGCGTTGCGCAGGGCCTCCTTGGTGAGCTGCTCGCCGGACAACATCCGCGCCACTTCGGTGGTTCGGGCGCTGGCGTCCAGGTGCGCAATCCGCGACACGGTGCGGCCGTCCTGCTCTAGCTTCTCCACCAGGTAGTGATGGTCAGCAAAGCTGGCGATCTGCGGAAGATGGGTGACACACAGAACCTGGCTGGATCGCGCCAGATCCTTCAGCTTGCGGCCGACGCTCTCCGCGGCGCGCCCGCTAATGCCCGCGTCCACTTCGTCAAACACCAACGTGCGAGGAATCGCCGCGGCGGCGGCGCCCAGGGTACGCTCCGCGCTCAACGTGGCCAGCGATGTTTTCAGCGCCAATGCGATGCGGGAGACTTCGCCCCCGGAGGCCACCTTGTCCAGCGCCTTGGGCTCTTCACCCAGATTCGCTGACACCAGAAAGCGGACGGCGTCGCGTCCTCTGGCGGAATCGGCGCCCGGGGCCACATCCACCACAAACACGGCCCTTGGCATGGCCAGAGCCGTCAACTGCTGCTCCACTTCGCGCGCCAGACGGGCGGCGGCGAAACGGCGGGAATCCGTCAGCAGTGCCGCTGCGTCGGCAAAGGCGGCATCGGCAGTCTGCAATTGCTGCTGGAGTACGGTCCTGCGCTCGGCTGCATTTTCCAGCGCCGATAGCTTCCCGCGCGTGTCGCCAAGAAAGGCAAGGATCTCTTCAATGGTGGCCCCGTACTTGCGCTTCAGCTTGTCCATCGCCACCAGGCGGCTTTCCACTTCATCCAGCCGGGTGGGGTTGGCTTCCAGGTCAGCAATGTAATCGCGCAGGGTCAGGCTCACCTCTTCTACGGCAATCATGGCGGGCTTTAGCGTATCCACCACGGCCTGCAATCGCGTATCGATGCGGGCCAGGTCCTCCACGCGGCGCAGGCATTGCTGCAGCCGAGCGCTGGCCGCATCGGGGGAATCGTACACCGCCGTGTAGGCCTCATTGCCCAACTCCGCCAGGCGTGTCACGTTCTTCAGGCGGCGGCTCTCCTGCTCCAGGTCGCTATCTTCGCCGGGCAGTGCATGTACGGCTTCTATCTCCTTCACCTGCATTTGCCAGAGGTCAGCCAGACGCAACTTCTCACGCTCGTTGCGATCAAGTTCCTCCAATTCCCCCTGAAGGCTCCCGCGGTGCTCCCATGCCTGTGCGGTCGTTGCCAGCAGCTCCGGGTGACCGGCGTAGTCATCCAGCATGGCAAGCTGCGCATCCAGGTCAAAGAGTTGCTGCTGGTCGTTCTGCCCGTGGATATCTCCCAGGAACGGGGACAGATCCTTCAGAAATCCAGCGGTCACAGAGCGATTGGCCACGAAGGCGCGGCTCTTGCCGTTGAGGTTGATCTCCCGCTCCACCAGCAGTTCGTCATCTTCCCAGACGATGCCCGCGTTTTCCAGCAACGTCAGCAGTGCAGGATGCCGTGGCGCCTCGAACAGTC
The DNA here is from genome assembly GCA_025456495.1 of Bryobacterales bacterium. GTDB lineage: Bacteria > Acidobacteriota > Terriglobia > Bryobacterales > Bryobacteraceae > JACTMJ01. The sequence goes on from JALOKO010000004.1 coordinate 11,596, forward strand.
CGCTGATGCGCGCCCGCTCCGCGCCCGTTCGCACCATTTCCGCTGAGGCGCGACCACCCAGCAGCAGGCCCAGCGCGTCCACCAGGATTGACTTGCCGCTGCCCGTCTCGCCCGTCAGCAGGTTCAGGCCCCCATGGAAGCGCAGCCGCAACTGCTCAGCCACCGCGAAGTTTTCCACCATCAGTTCGACGAGCATCTTCAGTGCGATTATACGAAGGGCAGGGAAGCAGCGCTGGTAGTCCAGCCTACTTGATGACACCGCGGCTGGAGGCAGCCAGAAACTCCAGAACCTCAGCCACCTCGGGCGTATTGGCAACTTCCGCCTGGATGCGCTCCACGGCTTGCGATGTGTTCAGCTTCGAGCGCGTCAGCAGGCGGAACGTCGTGTGCAGCGCTTCCACCGCGTCCTTGGAAAAGCCGCGGCGCTCCAGGCCCGTGGCATTGGCGCCGAACACGCGGATCTCGCGCTCGCTCACCGTCGTGGAGTAGGGCAGCACATCCTGGGTCACCACGCTGTAGCCGCCAATCATCGCGTGCCTGCCGACGCGACAAAACTGATGCACGCCGGTAAAGGCGCCGATCACGGCCCAATCGCCAATCAGCACATGGCCCGCCAGCGTCACGCCGTTGGCCAGCACGCAATGGCTACCCAGGCGGACGTCATGCGCCACATGCGTGTAGGCCATCAGCAGGTTGTCATCCCCAATGCTCGTAAGGGAGCCGCCGCCCTCGGTGCCCCGGTGAATGGTGACGCACTCCCGGATCTTGTTGCGGCTGCCAATGCGCGTTTCCGCCCGCTCGCCCTTGTATTTCAGGTCCTGTGAGGCCACCCCGATGGTGGTATTCGGGAAGACAATGTTTTCTTCGCCAATCCAGGTGGGGCCTTCCACATAAACGTTGGCCATCAGGCGAGTCCGCGCGCCCACTTCCACGTCTTCGCCAATCACACAAAACGGACCAATGTCGGCGTTGGCTCCAATCATGGCGTGCGGATCAATCACCGCGCTCGCATGAATCCTCGCGGTGGGGTGAACCTTCGCGTCCGGGTGAATTGCCATGGCTGTCAGCGCCAGCGGGCTAGGCGCTTTCCTTATCCTGCAGCGAACACATCACCGTCGCCTCGGCCACAATTACGCCGTCCACTCGCGCCGTTCCCTTCATCTTGGCCACGAAGGACTTCCGGCGCACCATCACCATTTCGATCACCAATTGGTCACCGGGCCGCACCGGCTTACGAAACTTCGCCTCCTCCACGGAAGCCAGAAACACCAGCTTCGAATCCCGGTCGGGAATTGACTTCAGCACCAGCACGCCCGCCACCTGCGCCATGGCCTCAATAATCAGTACGCCCGGCATCACGGGGAAGTCAGGAAAGTGCCCAGGAAAGCAGGGCTCGTTGGCCGTGACATTCTTGATGCCAACAATGCGCTCTTCCTCCAGTTCCAGAATCCGATCAACCAACAGGAAGGGATAGCGATGTGGAAGAATGCCGCGAATCTCGTCAATAGATAATGCTGCCATGGGAACCCGCTATTATAACAACCGATGCAGGAAGTACTGAGTTTTCTTGAAGGTCAGCACGATGCCTGGAAGGCGATGCTGCGCCAGATGGTGGAGTTGGAAAGCCCCAGCGACAACCCGGCGGCCGTCACGCGGATGGCTGAGTGGGTGGCGGATCGTGTCTCGCCTTACGCGAGCGTGAAGTTCTTCCCCGGTGGCAAGTTCGGCAAGCACCTCCGTTGCCAGCTCAAGCTGAAGGGCGCCCAGAAAGACCATCGCATTCTCGCCGTGGGCCATTGTGACACCGTCTGGCCGGTGGGTACTTTGCGCGACATGCCCTTTCGCGAGCAGGACGGTAGGCTCTACGGGCCGGGCATCTTCGACATGAAGGGCGGCGTCTCGTACTTCCTGATGGCCGTGGAGGCCATCCGCGAACTGGGCATCCGTCCCTGGGCAAGCGTCTCCTTGCTGCTGGTTTCAGATGAGGAAGTCGGCAGCCTGTCATCGCGCCCATACACTGAGGCTGAGGCGCGCGGCGCAAGCCTGGCTCTGCTGCTGGAGCCCGCCATGGGCAAGGAGGGCAGCCTCAAAACCGCGCGCAAGGGCACTGGTATCTATCGCCTGAAAGTGACCGGGAAGGCCGCGCATTCGGGCATCGACTTCGCGGCTGGCGCTAGCGCCGTCAGTGAGATGGCGCGCCAGGTGCTGGCCATCGGGCAGCTCACGCAGTTGGACAAGGGCATCACCGTGAACCCCGGCGTCCTCCGTGGTGGCAGCAAAGGTAACGTGGTGGCCGCCGAAGCTGAGCTGCTGGGCGACATCCGCTTCTGGAAGACTCGCGATGGCCAGGCGATTGTGCGCAAGTTGCAGCGGCTGAAGCCCCACGACCCGCGCTGCCGGATTGAAGTGGAAGCTGCCCTCAACCGTCCCGCCCTGGAGCGCACTGCCGCCGTCCGTAAGGCCTTCCAGCATGCCCGCCGCATCGGCCTGGAACTCGGCCTGGACTTACGGGAAGCCAGCACCGGCGGCGCCTCCGATGGCAACTTCATCGGCGCCTTAGGGGTGCCCGTACTGGATGGGCTGGGGGCGGTGGGCGATGGCGCCCACGCCATCGACGAACACATCATCGCCGCCGCCATGCCGCAACGAGCCGCGCTGCTGGCCGGCCTGCTCACCCGCGCACCCGGCGCTTGATCCGCGGGCGCCGGTGCGCTGGGCGTCGCCCGCCGCTGGCCTCCCCCGCTGCTGTACTTTGTTATATCGTTAGGACATGCCAGAGGGGACGCGAACTTCGCTGCTGGTTTTGTCGCTGCTGGCCCTGCTGGTCGGCTTCGCTCACTTGGCCCCCGGGCAGGATGCGAACCCCTTGCCCTCCCGCGACGATGCCTGGGTGGCCTCGCGGGATGCCATGCAAGCCGCCTTGCTCCGCCTTGGTAACCTCACCTGCATCCAGAACATTCGTCGTGAGTTTAATCGCCCTGGTCTGCCCGGCCGCAAGTCCGGGCGCGGCGAAGATTTCTCACGCTTGCAGGTCAGCACCATTGAGGGCAAGGAATACTTTGCCTACCCCGGTGACCAGACCGCCGTCACCAACCCCTCCCTCCTGCTGAAGACCGGCATGAGCGGAACCGGCGTGTTCTCTGGCTACGCGCAAACCCTGTTCGTCCGGCAGCCCTTCTCCCTGCTCAAACTGGCTGGCCGCGAGACCTGGCAGGGTCGCCCGGTGCTGCGATTTGAGTTCAACTTCGACCACCTGCGCGAACGTCTGGACATCACCCGGGCCGGACGCTCCAGTTCCGTGTCCGTTGGCGGTGAGTTCCTGGTGGATGAGGCTGACCATTTGCTGCGAGTGCTCAAGATCCGCAGCCTTGACCCACTGCCGGAATTGGCGGTTCGATCCGTGGAGTACGACCTGCTGTGGTCGATTGTGCAGGACGCCGGTGCGGCGCCAGGCAGCCAACCATTGTTGATCCCGGAACGCGTCGACATGCGCCTCACTCTCTTCAACGGTGAGGTGGAACGCAACGAAATCCAACTCACCCAGTGCCGCCAGTTTCTGGTGGAAACCAGTCTTCGCTTTGATGCCGAAGAGCCCTCCGAGGACGCGCTCCACTCCAGCCAGTCACCCCACACGCAGCAGCCTCCCGCCGCCATCCGCCTCACCGGACCATCGGTGCTTCCCGAAGGCGGCGAGCTGCAAATGGCTCTCGAATCGCCCGTCAACTTGGCGCAAGCGGCCGTCGGCGACGCTGTGTTGGCCCGTCTCACCCAAGCTGTCAGCTTTCCCAATGGCCCCACACTGGCCGCGGGCACACTGGCCGAACTTCGCATTCGCCGCCTGGAGCGCATGGCCAAGCCGGAGCCTCATGCCGTCGTTTGGATTGAGCTCAGCGCGCTCCGCGCTAATGATGCCGTCTACCTGGGCCTGGCCCAACTGGAACGCCGCGACCGTATCCGCGGCATGGCGGACCGGTTAGAGACGAAGGTCCAGACGGGCATCTCCACCATGTGGGACCAGACCCGCGCCATCGACGCCGTCAGCGAAGAGCTGATCTATCCCAGCATCCCCGGCGTGGGCGCCTTCCTGTTCCGTGGTGAGCCTGGCGCCCTTCCTGCCGGCTTCAAGATGACCTGGCGCACCCTCCCCGCACGCAGCCAGTAGCCCTGGCGCAGCCCTTCGCGGGTCCATCTCGCACCCCTCGCCAAGTAACCCAGTCCCACCAGGTAACCCAGGCAAACCAATCGCTATAGCCGTACAAAGTACACTAGCGGAGCAAAGTACCCTAACCGTGCAAAGTAACTCTGTGAGGATGCCACAGCCCGAAACCTGCTTGAACTGCCATCCATCCATCGCCTGCGCTGTCCTGATCGCGGCAGAATTCCCAGGCGCCCACCAGGGGTCGCTGCAGGAAGGCGTTCCCGCCTGCTTGCAGGTCTGGCGCTTCTCCGCCAGGGATCCCCAACCCGATTAAGTTCTCAGCCTCGGCGCGCGAAAGCTACATTGCTTGGCAATCTCCACAAAAGCGCTCGTGGGTGACGACAGAAAGCGACCCCCGCGGCGGAGCAGCGAAATCTGTCCAATCAGCGGCTCTTCTTTCCTCAGCACCCGACGCAGACGGTTCTTCTTGATGTCCTCATCGATTGCCCAGTAAGGCAGCATCGCAATGCCCAGCCCCGCAATCGCCATGGCCCGCAGGCTCTCGGTGTTGTCTGACCGCATCACGGCCTTCGGCGCGAACCGGTGCCGAATGAAATAGGCGTCAATCAGGGCTTCCACCCGAGATCCTTCGCGATACAGGATGAAGGACTCATTGCGAAGTTGCGCCAAGGACTTGCGGGAAGGATACCTTGTCGAGCACCCCACGCCAACGATTTCAAAATCGAACGACACCTCTTCCACCAACGGCGAGTTGGCCGGCTCTGGCGCCGAGACCAGCATCGCAAGATCGATACGTCCGTTCTCCAGAAGGTCAGTCAACAACACGCTGGCGCCGGTCTCCACCTGGAGGTCGATTTCTGGATAGCGATCCCGGTATTGCAGCAGGATCCCCGGCAGAATGTGGCTGCTGATGCTTGGCCCGGCTCCAATGCGCAGCAAGCCCCGGCGCATCTCCTTGATGTGCGTGACGGCCTCAATCGTGGCCTCATACTGGGCCAGCAGTTCGCGCGCCTGAGGCAGAATCGCACGGGCCTGCGGCGTCAACTCCAGACGGCCTCCGATACGTTCGTAGAGCGGCACTCCAAACTCCGCCTCCAACGCCTTCAGGTGCTTGTGTATCGCGGCTGGCGTCAGGTACAACTGGGCGCCTACCTTGGTGATGCTTCCCCGCTCGGCAAGGGCAAGCAGGCTGCGCAGTTCTCTCAGCTCCATCGTGTTGATCCATCGGCTGGCCTACATTGCATCGCAAGCCAGACGCCGCGATGATACCGCGGTTTCTCGTTCCAGCCAAGCGATTCCATTTTTCCTGTTGGTAAAAGCAACGCAACATCTTTTCACTTGTGATTTAAGTGCGCCTGTTACATAGTCGTTAACAACTCAAGGTTGGATCGGCGTAAAGGAGACAGGTAACCATGAAGTTCTTGGGCAGCCGGGTAGTTCTGCTGACAGCGATGCTGTTGCTGTTCGTGGGTGCGGGTTTTGCGCAGTCGGCGCAGATCACGGGACGGGTCATTGACGAATCCGGGGCGCTGGTGCCCGACGTCGCGGTGAAGGTAACGAACACCGGAACCGGGATTGTACGGGAGGTCAAGACCAATGCGGCCGGCTACTACACGGTGCCGCTGTTGACGCGCGGCGCCTATACGGTATCGGCAGAAGCGACGGGCTTTCAACTGACGCGGCTCACTGACATCACCCTGGATGAAGGTCAGGTCCAGCGCGTGGATATCTCGCTCAGGCTTGGCCAGGTGACTGAGTCAGTGGAGGTATCGGCAACGGCGCAGTTGCTGCAAACCGAGGATGCTTCGGTGAGCAACGTGGTCACCAACAAAAGTGTGGTGGACCTGCCTCTGGTGGGCAGAAACCCACTGGCGCTGGCCACGCTGAACGCTTCCGTGCGAGCCACTGGACGCTTTGGGGATCTGCCCGTTTCCAGCTTCGACGGTTCCCGCGCATCCATCTCCGGCGGTGCGCCCAGCAGCAACAACTACATGGTGGATGGGGCCGCTTCAGAGAACTTCACATCCGGCGGCATGAACGTCTTCCTGTCCGTTGATGCTACTGAGGAATTTCGGATCGTCACCAGAAACCCAAGCGCGGAATACGGTCGCACCGGCGGTGGCGTAATCAACGTCATCAGCAAGTCGGGCACCAACGAGTATCACGGCACTGCCTACTGGTTTCATCGAAACCGCGCGCTAAACGCCAACGACTTCTTCAGCAATCGAAATGGCCGCGACCGCCAGCCCTTCGTATTCAATCAATGGGGAGCCACGATAGGTGGACCAGTGAAAAAGGAAAAGACCTTTTTCTTCTTCAACTACGAGGGTTTCACTCAACGTGAGCAGTCGCGCACCTTTCGCACCGTGCCCACGAACCTGCAGCGGTCAGGGAATTTCTCGCAGACGTTTGCGGTGGTGAGCGGCGCTCCCAGCCTGATTCGCATCTTTGACCCATTGACAACCATCACTGACCCGGCGAACCCCGCGCTACGCACGCGCACCCAGTTCACGAACAACATCATCCCCACTGCGCGCTTGAATCCAACGGCAATGGGTGTGATGGACTTCTATCCTTCGGCCACGGGACCGGGCGATGCGATCACCGAAACGAACAACTTCTTTGGGCAGGCCTCCGCGCCGCTGGACAAGAAGCTGTGGGGATTGCGTATCGACCAATACCTAACCCCCACGCGGCGTCTCTACGGGCGCTATACCTACGACACCACCTTCCGCGGCAACCCCAATTTCTACGACAACATCGCAGAGACCAGCACGTCAGACATTGACTTCCCACGGCTTAGCGCAATCCTGAATTACACCGATAGCTTGACGCCCACCTTGCTTCTGGAGTTAAAGGCGGGCCTGAATCGCTATGCCCCGAACCGTCCCGCCCGCAGCTTGGGTTTTGATGTCGCCAGCATTGGACTTCCCTTGGCGTTGAACACGCAGGTACAACTCCCCATCTTTCCAAGGTTCAATCTGAACGATGTCAGCGCAATCGGCGGCGACCAGAACGACCATCTCATTCAGGGCAACAATGCGTGGACCCTCGGCGGTAGCGCCACCTGGATTCGCGGCGCCCACACCATCAAGTTCGGCGCCGAACAACGAATCTACCAACTCAACAATTCCCAGGGCGGTCCCGTGATGCAGTTCAACTTTGCCCGAAACTTCACCCGTGGACCCAATCCGAACACCACCGCCATCAATGCCGGTCATGGGTTGGCAACCTTCCTTCTTGGCACACCCACCGGAGGAACCGCCCGTCGCTACACCTTCACCACCTATACCGCCAAGAACTTCGCAAGCTACATCCAGGACGACTGGAAGGTGACCCCCAAACTCACACTCAACCTGGGCTTGCGATGGGAGTTCGAGGGCGCGGTTACCGATCGCTTTGACGCGATCAGCAATTTCGACCCAACAATCCGATACAACGTGGGTGGCGTGGACTTCGTCGGTGGAAACACATTCGTCGGCCGCGATGGCAACTCGCGGGGCAATCGCGACAACTGGTACCGCGATTTCGGGCCGCGCTTCGGCTTTGCCTATCAGCTGCGTCCGAACACCGTCCTGCGCGGCGGCTACGGCATTTACTACATTGGCACTACCGGCAACTTCGTTCGCCTGGGACAGGCTGGGTTCTCCCAGAACACCGACATGCTCTTCTCAGCGGATGGCGGTTTCACTCCGGCGGATACTCTCGTGAACCCCTTCCCTGACGGTATCCAACTTCCTCCAGGACCCAACGGCGGGCCGGGAGTATCCCTGGGCGTCGGCGCGGAAGGAAACCTGCGTACGCAATCCAGGCCCTACTCCCAGCAGTGGAACTTGAACGTGCAGCAGCAGTTGCCGGATGGGTGGCTGGTGGAACTGGGCTACGCCGGAAATCGAGGTGTCCATCTGGCCGCGAATCGCGAACTGGCCTACCTTCCTCAGCAGTTTCTGCCCATGGGAGCCCAGCTGCAGCAGCTAGTCCCGAATCCATTTTTCGGCGTCATCACAAGTGGGAGCCTCAGCGCCCAACGCCTCCCCCTGGGACAGACCTTGCGATTGTTTCCGCAGTTCACCACCGCCACTTCTTCAGCCGTGGACAATTGGGCAAGCTCCACCTACCACGCCTTGACCGTCCGTGTGGAGCGGCGGTTCGCCAACGGATTTTCCGCCACGGCTTCCTACGCCTGGAGCAAGCTGATTGACGATAACGGCGGCAATGGCCTGAACGGATTCTTCAATGCGGGCAACAACGGCGTACAGAACTGGGACAACATTCGCGCGGAACGCGCCATCTCCTCCGCCAATATGCCGCACCGGCTGGTGATGGCTGGGCTTTGGGATCTCCCCTTCCTTCGTGGGCGGCGCGACGTGGTTGGCCGCGTATTGGGCGGCTGGCAATTGAATGCCATCGTCACCGTACAGTCCGGCGAACCCGTGGCGGTCACTCAGAACGGGGTTGCCTTCGGGGGCTTCCGGCCTGACTGGATCGGCAACCCAAAGCCGGCCAACCAGAACATCGACAACTGGCTGGACCGGAGCGCCTTCCAACTCATTCAGCCTTTCACTTTCGGCAACGCCCCGCGCAACCTGCCGAACGTGCGAACGGATAGCCTCTTCCAGACTGACTTCTCCGTCCTGAAGAACATCCCCGTTACAGAGAAGGTAAGCATGCAAGCCCGCTTCGAGTTCTTCAACCTCACCAATACGCCCACCTTCGGCAATCCCGGAACAAACGTCAGTGCCGGCAACTTTGGGGTCGTCAACGGACTGGCTGGAAACGTGGACCCACGACGGATTCAACTTGGGCTGAAGGTCATCTTCTAGCCCAAGCGTTTCGCGCAGCGGCAGACAGGCTGTCTGGGGAACCCGCTGCGCTTCGTCTCCACGGCGATACGCTGTTAGCCAGGCCAAGAGGAGCCCTCTGTTTATGCACCTAGGATCTCCAGCAAATCGACAACAGCCCGCGGAATCGCCGCAAGGCGGAAACGCAGCGCGATGCCATCCCGGTTCCGAAGCGCAAGAGATCGGTATGCCCCGGACAGCAAACCGGGGTAGCGGCTCCGTCGATGCAAGGGGATTCCGTTCTCAGGCTGACTCCGGAAACTATAAGTGGCTGGTCCTGATCCTGTTCTGGCTGATCTACTTCCTGAATCACGCTGACCGCATGGTGCTGCCCTCCGTATTCCCGTTAATCAAGGCGGAGCTGGGGCTGAGCGACACGCAACTAGGGATCCTCGGTTCTGGTTTCTTCTGGGTCTATGCGCTGCTGGTCCCTCTTGCTGGTGGGCTTGGCGACGTCGTTCGCCGCAAGAACCTGGTGATCCTGGCGCTGTTGCTGTGGAGTTCCGCAACCTTTGCTTCGGGAATGGTAGGGGGCTTCCTGCTTCTCTTCGTATTTCGCGCCCTGACGGGTACAGGCGAAGCCTTCTACTACCCTGCGGCCAATTCCATGATCAGTGATTTTCACGGCCAGAAGACGCGTTCCCTTGCCATGGGAATTCACCAGACGAGCGTGTACTTTGGCACCATTCTCTCCGCTGCGCTGGCTGGTTATATCGGTGAGGTCTATGGCTGGCGCTGGGCCTTCGTCGCGTTTGGGGCCCTAGGAATAGCGGTCGCCCTGGTTGCCTGGAAGTGCCTGCGAGAACCAGTTCGTGGACAGTCTGACCGTGAGGAATTGGCGGCGGTGGTGGAAACGGATCCAGCGGATGCGAATCACAGCACCATGCAACGGATCCGCGACACCTTCCGCGCCCCTACGGCGGTGATGCTGATGTTGGCCTTCCTGTTGATGATCGTCAACAACACGGCATACCTCACCTGGACGCCCTCGCTGCTTCATCACCGCTTCGGTCTGTCGCTAACCAGCGCGGGCTTTCACGCGACGTTCTGGCATCATGTGGGCGCGATGCTTGGCGTGCTGATAGGAGGAAGGCTGGCCGACCGTTGGGCGCTGCGCAACCGCATGGGACGTCCACTCATTCAGGTGGCGGGACTCATCGTAGGTGCGCCCTTTATCTTTCTGATCGGCTGGTCCGATTCCTCCACCGTGGTGTTCGCCTCGCTTGGGGCTTATGGTATCTGTCGCGGCTTCTACGATTCCAACCTGTTCGCGTCTCTCTATGAGGTGGTAAGGCCTGAGTCGCGCGCGACAGCCACCGGGTTCATGATCGCCGTGGCCTTTCTGTTCGGGGGTTCCGCGCCGGCAATCATCGGATGGTTGAGCACCCAACTCAGCTTGGGCATGGCGCTCGCCTCCACCAGCGGCTGCTATCTGCTTGGCGGCATCCTGATTGCGCTTGCCTGCCTCATCTGGTTCCGCCGCGACGCCGCCCGCATGCAGCGCGATGCGTTTGGCGCCACCACGGGGGTGCAAGCATGACGGGACCGCGGTCTGGCTCAGGCTTCCAGCTCGCTGAGCTGTTTTACCCCGGCGACCACCGCAAGATGCGGCTGGCCGCGCAGGCAGGCATCACCCATGCGATTGTCCGCACGGCTCCCGTGCTGGGGGGGATCTCGCCGGAAGGATATCCAGCGGCGTTGCGGAGCATTCGGGAAGAGCTTCAACGGGAGGGGCTTATCTTCGCCGGCGTCGAAAGTCATCCCGTACCCGCCGAAAGAATCAAGCTCGGCTTGCCGGGACGCGAAGCAGAACTGGAGAACTATCTCGCGGTGATCCGCGCGCTAGGCGACTTGGATGTCCGTCTGCTTTGCTACAACTGGATGGCTGGCCTCGGCTGGTATCGTACGCGCGTGGATGTTCCCGAACGGGGCGGCGCGCTGGTGAGCGAGTTTTCGCTGGACGCCGCGCGAGCCCAGGGGCTAACCGAGTGGGGAGTGGTGGACGAAGCGCGCGTCTGGGCCAGTCTGGAATGGTTTCTGCGTGCGGCCCTGCCGGTAGCGGAGCAGGCGGGAGTGCGCATGGCGCTCCATCCGGATGATCCGCCGGTATCGCCACTACGCGGAATTGGGCGGATCCTTACCAGCGCCGACGCGTTTCGCCGCGTGCTTGCCATGGACCCCCGGCCCGTCAACGGCATCACGTTTTGCCAGGCCAACTTCCGCTTGATGGGCGAGGACATCCAGACGTTGGCCCGCGAGTGGTGTTCCGCGGGCAGGGTGTTCTTTGTCCACTACCGCGACGTTGTCGGCGCGCCCCAACAGTTTCGCGAGACCTTCCACGACAACGGTCCTTCGGACATGGCGGGCATGCTTCGCATCTACCACGAGGCGGGATTCGCGGGTCCCATCCGGCCGGACCACGCCCCCACGCTGGAAGGCGAGGACAATCTTCAGCCCGGCTATGCCATGGGCGGAAAGGTGTTTGCGGTTGGCTACATGAAGGGCGTGATGGATGCGCTGGCGATTCCCTATGCCAAGCCGAAGCAGCGTGTCGGCCAAGCGGAGGAACGGCCATGAAATCCAACTGCGTCGCAACGCCCCTCTCCCGCCGAGGCTTCCTGGCGGCGGCGGCCGGCTTGTGCGGATGCGCGCGTCCCATCCCTCGGCGCAATGTGCTGTTTTTGGTGGTGGACGATCTGCGCCCGCAACTCGGCTGCTACGGTGACCGTACGGTGAAGACACCGCACATCGATGCGCTGGCCGCCCGCGGTGTGCTCTTCGAACGCGCCTACGCACAGCAAGCGCTCTGCTCTCCGTCGCGGACATCCTTCCTAACAGGTCTGCGTCCGGATACCACCGGCATCTACGATATTGAGACGCACTTCCGGGATCGTGTCCCCGATGTGGTCACGCTACCGCAGCTCTTCAGGAACAGCGGCTATTCCACCCGCGGCTTCTACAAGGTCTTTCACATGGCCGGGTTCGATCCGAATCTGGGCAACCTCAACGATCCGCCATCGTGGACTGAGCCGCTTTACCTGCCCGTACGCTCCGTCTACGGGCCCGAAGGCGAGGGCCTGTTACGCAGGTCCTACGCCCAACTGGAAGCGGAAGGCAAGACGCTCAGCTACCAGCACATCCCAAGGTCGTTGGCCTTCGAGGCGCCCGACGTTCCCGATGAAGCGCTCAGCGACGGGGAAGTGGCGCACGAAGCCGTGAATGCGCTACGCGCCTGGAAGGACCGTCCATTCTTCATGGCCGTTGGCTTCTACAAACCGCACCTGCCGTTCGTGGCGCCCAAGCGCTACTGGGACTTGTACCGCGAAGACGAAATTCCGCTGCCAGAAAACCAGTATCCGCCGCAGCATGCCCCATCGTACGCAGTGCCCGATGACAAGGAACTCCGCAGCTACGTGGGGATTCCCAAGCAAGGGGAGTTTCCTGACGAGTTGAAGCGCAAGCTGATGCACGCGTACCTGGCAAGCATCAGCTACGTGGACGCCCAGATTGGCAAAGTTCTCGCCGCACTCCAAGCGCTCGGCCTGAATGAAAACACAGTAGTGGTGCTGCTGGGCGACCACGGGTTTCAGATGGGCGAGCACGGCACGTGGGCCAAGAAGCACTCGAATTTCGAGATCGCCGCCAACGCTCCGCTGATCGTGGCTGCGCCCGGTTCCGCGCAGGCGGGTGTGAAGAGCAAGGCGCTGGTGGAATTCATCGATCTCTACCCCACGCTTGCCGAACTGTGCGCGCTTCCTGAATCAGGCGCCCTGGAAGGAACGAGCTTCGCTCCGGTGCTCGCTCATCCCCACCGTCCATGGAAGAAGGCCGCCTTCTGCCAATATCCGCGCGGTGCGGTGATGGGGCGTTCCGTGACGGATGGGCGCTTCCGATACACACAGTGGGCGCGCAGGAACGAGGCGCCGGATGCGGCCGAACTCTACGACCACGAGACGGATCCAGGCGAGAACGTGAACCGGTCCGGGGACCCGGCCTTTGCCGGTGACGAAGCCCGGATGCGTAGCCTGCTGCACGGTGGCTGGCGGGCGGCCCGGCCAGTGGGATACGGAGGTGAGCGATGAAGCTGGCCGGTAAAGTAGCGATCATCACCGGCGCCGGGCGTGGCATCGGCGCAGGCATCGCGCGTGCCTTTGCGCGGGAAGGCGCAAGCCTGGTTGTGAACTACAACGGATCGAAGGATCATGCCGAGGCTCTGGTTGCTGAGATCGTTTCGCAAGGTGCTAAGGCCATCGCCTGCCGCGCCAATGTGGGGCGGCTTGCGGAGCATGACGGCCTGATCGCGGCAGCCACCAATGCGTTCGGGCGCATCGACATTCTGGTGAACAACGCGGCCATTGATCGCCGGGCGCCGTTTCTTGAGGCCACTCCCGAACAATGGGAACAGGTGGTGGACGTGGACTTGAAGGGGCCCTATTTCCTGGCGCAATGTGTCGCCCGCGTGATGGTGGCCGCCAACCAGGGCGGGGCCATCCTGAACATCTCCAGCGTGCACGACGAACAGGCGCATCGCAATAATTCCCTCTACACCATCGCCAAGGGTGGCATGAAGCTGATGACCCGCTGCCTAGCGCTGGAACTGGCGTCCCACCGCATTCGGGTGAACTCGCTTTCCCCTGGGGCAATCCTTACTGACATGAACCGCGCCGTCTTGAGCGACGAAGCGTACCGCGAAAAGGTCCTCAGCATGATCCCCCTCGGGCGCATTGGCAATGTGGAAGACCTTGCCTCGGCTGCTGTTCTGCTGGTATCCGACGACGGCGCCTACATTACTGGTTCGACTTTTTACATAGACGGAGGCTTGCTCCTATGAGCACAGAAAACAACAACGAAGCCGTGATGGGACTCGCGAACGGAAACGAACCCTCCATGAAGGAGATCCGCGAGCGGTATCTGCGGCTGTATGGTGGTCTCATTTTCGATGTGCTGGAACACCTGGGCTACCCGTATCAGGCGGTGTCCCACCAGATGGTTGGTTTGACATCCGAGATGAAACTGGCGGGTCCGGCGTTTACGGTGAAGGGAACAATGTCCTGCGAAAAGGACGAAAGCAAGCGCTACAAACGCCTGGCCATGATCAAGAACATGAGCTTCCCTTGCGTGGAGGTTCGCGACGCGGGCACCCCCTTCCACGTGGCCATCTACGGAGAATTGAGCGCAACAACGGCGCAGGCCCACGGGGCCGTGGGCGCACTCATCGACGGTGGAACGCGGGATAGCTCGCACTTGGTGAAGATGGGCTTCCCGGTCTTTGCGCGCTACCGGAATCCGGTGGAAGCGTTCGGCCGGTGGATGATGCTGGAATATCAGGTGCCCATCCGGATCCGCGGCGAACTCATTGAGTCCGTGATCGTACAACCGGGCGATTTCATCTTCGGCGATTTGGATGGCGTCATCGTGATTCCCCAATCCCTCACTCTGCAGGTGTTGGAGGAATGCGAGCGAATCATGAACATCGAAGACGTGGCGCGCGGCGAGTTTGCCCGTGGTGACGATCCGGTGGCAGTCTTTGAGCGCCACAAGAGGCTGTAGTCATGAGAATCCTCTTCGCTTCTTTGTTCACGGTGTGCTTGCTCGCGGCACAACCTTACGTCCGGGTATCGCCATCGGCGCCCCAATACCTGGAACTCTCCAACGGCCAGGTGTACGTGCCCATTGGGCTGAACATCGCCTGGGAGCGCTTCGCGACGGACGAAGAAGAGGTGTTTGCGCTCACCGAAAAGCGATTCCGCTTGCTTGCCGAAAACGGCGGCAACTTTGCAAGGGTATGGCTAAGCCATCCCTTCTATCAGCTCGATCCAGTGACGCCAGGCGTGATCGAGCAGTCCAGGTTACGGCGGATTGACCGGCTACTGGCGATTGCACGGAAGCATGGCATCCGGGTGAAGCTATGCCTGGAGCACTTCCGCACGGTAAGGGAGGATCCCTCGCGCTTCCCCGGCAGCGTCGCGATGGGCTTGCCGCACTATGGGCAGGTGTTCAAGACCATGACGGAGTACTTTGAGACCCCGGCGGGCAGGGCCGTGTTCCTCGCCAAGCTGGACGCGCTCGCCACCCGCTATGCCAACGAGCCCATCATCTTCGGCTGGGAACTCTGGA
>JALOKO010000151.1 GCA_025456495.1 Bryobacterales bacterium
CGCAGTCTGCGCGGCGCCGGATGTCACCGGGAAATTCGTGCTTACCGTATGACCCACCACCACCGGCTGATCGTTGGGGGCCACGGCTACGTGCGTGGCCGTTCCCCCCTCGTTCCCATGGAGACGCAACGAATAGGCAACGCTGTCCCCTGCGGCGTTCACGGCCATCAACACCGCGGCGGGGTTGCTAAACAGGTTGGGCGGGCTCACAAAAGCCCCTTGGGAAACGGGGAAATCTTGACAGGAGCTGTTTCCCGCAAGCACCGCGCGGGATTGGCTATCCACGGTCAACACGGGAAGGTCCAGCGCGCCGTGGCAGCCGGCGGCGGTGTTCCAAAGCAGGGATCTTCCGTCCGCCGCCAGCTTTCCCAGAACGGTGCTTTGGGAATGGAACACGCTACCGGTGCTGGTGCCGGTAATGACCGGCCTGTTCACCGGAATCTGCTGCAGTGGGTCGCGGGTAGCGTAGGCGAAGTAAACTCCGCTATCCGGCGCCGGGGCCACCGAAAAGCGGGTGTCCACGGGGACCGCCCAGGAGATGTAGGTGGTAAACACGGCGCTGCTGAAATCCGGGGAGATCTTCGTGACGAAGACCTGGCTGGCCGCCGTGCCGGGCAGTCGCAGCGGCGGCAGTGACTCACCCGGCAACACCATGGCCTCCGACGTTCCGATCGCATAGACGTTACCCGCCGCGTCCACGCGGGCGTCGTGTAACGTGACATTGCCGTTGCCGCCGAAGAAGGTGGCGAATTCGAGAATGGGGTCCACCACCAGCGGCTTCGTAGGGTCGTAGCCCTCGACGGCAAAGCCTACCTCATCCGCGCCCAGCAGGACGTAGCGGGATGTCAGTTCCGTGCGTCTGCTGTCGCCTTGCTGGTAAACCAGCGGACGGTGCTGCAATACATGGCGGCCGTCGCGTTCGATGCGCAGGTTGCCGTGCTCGTCGATGCTGAGGGCATCCGCGCCTTCCACCACCAGACGCAGCGCGTCAAGAGGCCAACCAGGGGCCAGCACGAAGTCAAACTCCAGGCGCTCTCGGTTGCCGTAGTATTCCACATCAATGCCGGGCAGGATCCCACGGTAGGCCACCCGGGCAAAGTTCCGCACGTCCGGTGTCGCGGCAGCACCTGGGCGCAAATAGTGCGTGCGCGCCGCCAGGGGCTCCAGTGGCACACCAATGGCGGCGGGGTTCGCGCCTTGCCAGCGGAGCCGCAGCGGCCGTGCCGCCTGGTCTGACCGCAGCGCCACACTGATGCCCTCCGCACTCAGCCCCATCCGCCCCTCACCGTGGCGCACCACGAAGCCGAACGAGGCAGGGAACTGGCCCTGGTTCTGCTCAAACACCAAAGGCATGGCAGGGACCGCCGCAATGGCGGGTGCGGGTTCGCCGTGAGCGATCTGCCCAAACGCCGCTTGCAGCAACACCAAAATCAGCACCGCATGTGCCCTGTGCAGGATCGATCGAAGTGGGCTACGCATACTTATTCAAACTCCACCTGCAGCGGATTCCCTGCATGGCCTCCGATGCCCACCACGAGGGTCATCATGCCCCGTCCCGCGAGACTGCGGGGAACGCGTACGTTGATCTGGTCCAGACCTACAAAACTGCCGTGAGCTCCGGTGAACTCCACCGGAACTTCTTCGCTGCCGAGCGATGCGGCCGCCAGGCCCCCTTTCACGCTGAAGCCGGTGCCATACAGAATCAGGTACAAGGTCTCGTCGGGCGAGCCAAACGAGAGGCGGCGGGGCACGCAGCTTCCGCCTCCGTTAGGGCAAACCGCCAGCGATCCGCTGACGCGCGCCCCGGTTCGGCCATTCACCCGCAGGAACTCGCCCGCAGGCGCGCCCTTACCGTCGGAGTTGGCGGCGAATAGCGAGCCTTGCTGTTCCTGGACAAAGCTGGGAAAGGTGTCGCTAAAGAACCCCGTGCGGTTCACTTTCACGTCTATCCGCCCCGGGGGGAAGGTCCTGGGAACCATGAAATTGATTTGCCCTGGAGATACGAAAAACAACGGCGCGGCCGTTGTCTGTCCGGAATCCAGATGAATGAGTTCCACACTCGTGCCGCCGAGAGCAACCGGCAATGGCAGGTTGCTGGCGTGGAGCACTCCAGCGGACAACTGCTGGCCGAAGATACTGTAGATGGCTCCCGGCGCCAGAAGCTTACGGCGGAAGCCGGCGCCCTCGGTGATAGCCGCAATCCGCACGCCGTTGCTGAACAGCGGCTTTGCGACAACCGTCAGGTCCACGGGAATGGAGAGGGACGTAGCCGCATTGCCCGCAATCTGCACCCGAACCTCGCAGACGTACTGGCCTGGATCAACCAGCGCCGCCCACGGAAGATAGATCTCAGCCCGAAGCGTGGATGGGGTCCTGGGGGCCAGTGCCACGGCCAGGAACGGGGGGAACGACAAAGCGTCGCAGCCGAAGCCATGCACCTCAACGGGCACGGCTGATGCCGCCGTGAGGGTGGCCACCGCGGTGGTAATGTCCTGCGTGCTGCCGTAGCGCAAGGTCAGCCGGGGCGGCGAGAACTGCAGGGGTGGTGGCGGTCCACTGGCTTCGAACACCGCCACCAATGTGTAGGCTCGCGTCATCGTGATTGGAAGGTCTTGGAACCGGGAGTGTTCCGAAGGCACGCCGTCCCAGCGCACGAACCGCGATTGGCTGCCAGGCACTGCCCGCACGAAAGCGCTGGCCCACTGTCGTACATAGTGACCGTCGGGTTCCTCCAGAAAATTTCCAGGCTCCAACGTGAGCGACGTGCGGCTGCCATCCCCGGAGACGTTCCCGGTATGGCTTACCAGAAGGCGGAAGAACCGGGTCTGGTTCAGCCGCATCAAGATGGGCTGGCTACCTATGGTGAAGGTCTGCGTCGGCCCTGCAACGTCATTCCAGCCGGAGTTCAGCACCAACAACCCTGGCTCCGGCTGCCGTCTAGGCAAAGCACTCACGGTCACGGTGGTGCCCAATGGCAAAGCCGTCTGGAAGGGGCCAACATGGCTGACGCCGTTTACGGTGAAGAGTTCGCCCTGAGGCACATCGAAGGACACGTATGTCGCCGGCTCGCCCAGTTGCGTCACGTTGACGGTGTGGCCCAGAAGGCGCACCAGTGCCGTTCGTGTTGCACCGGAAGTGTTCTCACGAAACCACACTTGCAACTGCCCGCTGCCCTCCGGGGCACTTCCGGGGAAGAACTGCAGCCAGGGCTCCGTAGCGACTGGCTTCCACGCGCACGCAGTTCCGGTTGCTTCAATGTTGATGGAGAAGGCGTCGGCCGAAGGGCCGCCCTGAAAGCTTAGCGGACCCACCGTGGCCTGGCACTGCCCCCCTGCCTGGCGCACCTGGACGGTCTTGTTCGCCAGCAACAGCGTCTGCTGTAGTGTTACGTTGGTGGGGTTGGCGGGCATGTTCACCTGAACCACCCCGCTTCCCGTTCCTGTTGAAGAGCCCACAACGGTTAGGTCGCTACTTGCCAGTGCAGTCCAGGGGCAGTTGCTGGCGCTGGTAGTGATGCTGATGGCGGCGGTACCGCCGCTCGCGGGCAGGTCGATGGTGAGCGGGGAAACCGTGGCGGTACAGGCGCCGCCCGCCTGCCGGACGGGCACGTTGATGCCGGCAATCGTGAAGCTGGTTTCGCGCGCTTCAAAGGAATTGGGCAGCACCTCCAGCCGCAATTGCAAGGGCCCTTGCCACAGCTCAGGTAGTCCATGCGGGAGATTCGCGCTGAGGGTTGTCCATGGCGCCGCGCCCTTCAATTCCCATTCGCAGTCCTGGGGGATATCCAGCGCCAGAGAAAGGAAGCCACCAGCGGCGTCCACGTCCACACTGGCGGGGCTGATGCTGCGTCTGCTGCAGGAAGCGCGACTTTGCGTGACGGTCACCTGCTGATCGTCGATACGCCACGTTTGCACATTATCCTGGGTGGCTTGGTTCCATCGCGGATATCTCACCCGGACGTCGCCGTTGCCCACACCCGCAGAACGCACGAATACCGCCTCACCTGATGAATTCACGGAATTCGCCGACAAGGCCCAGGGGCAACCTGGAGGCGCTTCCACGCGGACCAGAGCTTCGCCCCCCTCGGCGCTTACGGTCTGTGACGCGGGCGAAAGGGCAAGCGTGCAAGCTGTCGGGTCGTCCCACCGGATCCGCGCGAGATAGACGCCAAACGGCTGCCCAGGCTGGTCCACCGTCAAACTGCTGCTGGTGGTGCCGGGCGTCGCATAGGTGTCCGCGGTTGGCCCCAATATCAGAGTGGATACCCCTCCCTGAAAGGAAAGGATTCGTGTTGCGTTCCCTGGGAATGTTGAGTAAAAGTAGGTTGCGTTCCGCAGCGCGACACCCCCCGCCGCCACGCGCCCCACGTGAAGGCTGGAGCCGACGGGCAATCGGCGCAACATCGCCCCGGGGCTCACCACTTCTGAGGAGGTCACCCGACTCACCACCAGCGTCTCTCCCGCTGCATTGACCGCCAGATCCTCCACTTCCGCGGACCCAAGGTAGTACGTTGACCAGTCAATCGTGCGCAGTTCCGCGTCGATACGCAGAAGGACGCGTGCGTTCGTGCCGCGTTGCATCTGGAAGGCCTGCGGCGAAACCTGAAAGTCCGTACGCGCCGTGCGCACCGACACGTGGATCCCACCATCCGGGGCTATGCGGAACCGCGGGATCCTCCCGGGCAGCAGGGTGGCCGCCTCCACCGCGGAGCCCGCCGCATTAAAACGCATCAGGAATCCGATGTAGTTTGCCGCGCCTGTCGTCTGGTAGGCGCCGGGAGTGGTGGGAAAATCCGGGCTACTGGTGGACCCCCCAAGCCACACGCGCCCCTCTGCGTCCCGTTGTATCCACGACGGTTCCTGGCTGCCGCTGCCCCCAAAGCGTGTGAGATAGGCCATCTGCTGGCCGTCGGGAGTCACCCGCCCCACGATGATCTGGGAGCCCAACGCATTTGCCGGTAGGTTCGTGAAGGCGCCCGAAGTTGAGGGGATCTGCTGGCAGTCGGCGCCACTGGCGAAGGTAAGCCCGTCCGCCGCGGCATGCAACAGGTTGAGGAACAGGGGAACATGGCAGCCGATCAAGGTACGGAACCGAAGGGCGGATCCATCAGGCACCAGGGCAAACAGCGCCGTCCGCTCAATGCGATTGCCGCCCGCATCGGAAGGATACACGAAGGGTCCCGTCGTGGGTGCGAACTGACCAACGGGTCCGCGCATCGGATGAGTGATGTATACCTGACCATCCGGGGCAACGGCCATCCGGCCAAACGTGGAAATGGCCTGGAACGGTGTGCTGAGATACGTGGTCCGGTGCACCGCCGAAAGATCAGGCGACAATCGCGTGATGTAAAGGTTTCTGCTGCCGACACCAAGGCCGGCAAAGGCGTCCCCGTCACCCGGCAAGCGCCCATTCCCGGCTGGGCCCATCAGGTAGACGTTACCGGCCGCATCGGTTGCGATGTCGAAGAACGTCATCTCCCCCGCGCCCCCGAAGTGGGTGGCGAAGTCCAGGATGGGGTCCACCGTCAGCGGGAGCCCGGTGTCATGGTCGTCCACGTCGATGGCAACGTGTTGGCCATCCAGAATCCGGTAGCGGCTGGCCACTGTCCGCCGTTCTCCGTTGACGGTTTGGTAGGAGTGCGGCGCGCGCTGCACCACCTGCCCTCCCGGCGCCATGATTACCAGGTTGCCCGCAGCGTTTAGTTCCAGAGAATCCGCCCCGTCAATCCGTAAAACAGGTGCGCTCGCAGCGGCGCCCGGGGCAAACTCCAAGTCAAACTCCAGCAAGCCTCCGTTCTGGTAATACACCACATCCACGCCTGGATACACATCCCGATGGCGCAGCCGTTGCCAGGTGGGAATGGCGGAACTCGCGCTCGCATCAGACGACGACGAGGCCGTCAGGCTAAGGTCATAGACGCGGGTGGAGGCGGGATGTTCCCCGGTGGCCCTAACCGCCCGTGCGCCCTTCCAGGAAAAGCGCAGCACCCGGGTTGTCGTGTCAGACCCGCCGTTCCCCAGCGCCACTACCAGCGCATCCTCACGGAAGCCTGCCGTATACCCAACTCCGCGTAGAAGGTGTGAGTAGATTGCAGGGGCCTGTCCGCGGTTTTCCTCAAACGGCTGCATGCCCGCGGCCGCCAGCGCCACGGTGCGTGCCTCTAGGGCTTCCGCCCATCCCGGCAGCCCGCCCCCAACCATCAATACCCAAATAAAAGCAACTCCGCGCCAGACCGATTGCATGTTCACAATTTCGTACCTGTAGGTCGATTTCTAGAGCTAAGGCCTAGAATAACAGGAAACAAATCGAATGCAAGAGGGGGTTTCATGGGTCCATCCAGGGCCGCGTCGGCGGCGCGCGTTGCCGGATGGCTAACGGTCCCTACCCTCGCCCCTTGGGAAGGGGAGGGGCTGGCTCCGCGGGGTTCGGCGGCCTAGTTGAACTTGCGGCGGTCGCGCTTACGACGGATCTCCAAAGGATCGATCTCCGCCGCTTCGTCCTCAAGCGGCGCCGCGCGGCCTTCACCGCGTGATTCGCCGCGATTCTCTCCGCGTGCTTCGCCACGGAAGCCCACCTCTTCGTCGCGACTGATGCGGCGCAGTGCGTACAGCCCCTCAAGAATGAACTCGCCGGCCGAGGCGCGCAGGGCGTCCGGTTCGTTGGATCCCAGTCCCAGGTGCTTCACCTTTTCCAGCAGGCCCTCCACCTGCTGCAACTGGTCAAGAAGCGCCGCCGAGTCCATGGTTTCGTCCAGTTTCACGCTGCCGCCCCGGTCAAACCACTTCACCGCCGGACCCAGGTTGGCGTCTTCCATATAGCTCTTGAACACGCGCCCGATGGCGTTGCGGATGATCTCGCGGGCGACGGCATCGCCGCCCTTCAACTCGCCTTCGTATTCCAACTCCATCTTTCCGGTGATGGCAGGCAAGGCCGCGTAGACGTCGCTCACCCGGGGGACGATGGTGGCTTCGTTGTTCACCAGGGCGCGGCGCTCAGCATTCGAAATTACGTTCTCCAGCGTCGTGATGGCCATGCGCTGGCTGACGCCGGAACGCTTATCCACGCGACGGTCTTCGCGAGCCACGAAGGCGATCTGCTCAACCAGTTGGGCCATGTACGGCGGCAGATGCACCTCGCCTGCCTCAGCACGCGCGCTCCACGCTTCCTGCATGGTGATGGCTACGCCGTGGTCCAGCGTCAACGGGTAATGCGTACGAATCTCGCTGCCGATGCGGTCCTTCAGCGGGGTAATGATCTTGCCACGCGCGGTGTAATCTTCGGGGTTCGCCGTGAATACCAGCAGTACGTCCAGGGGCAGGCGCACCGGATAGCCTTTGATCTGCACATCCCCTTCCTGCATGATGTTGAACAGGCTCACCTGAATGCGGCCCGCCAGGTCAGGCAGCTCGTTGATGGCGAAAATCGAGCGGTTCGCGCGGGGTAGCAATCCGTAGTGAATCGTCAGTTCGTCGGCCAGGTTCACACCCTGCCGGGCCGCCTTGATGGGGTCAATGTCGCCAATCATGTCGGCTACGGTCACGTCGGGTGTAGCCAGCTTTTCCACGTAACGCTGCTCAGGAGTCAACCAGGCAATGGGCGTCTCCTCGCCATGATCCTCAATGAGGTTTTTCGCATAGCGGCTTACTGGTGCATAAGGGTTGTCGCGCACCTCGCTGCCCGCCACGTAGGGAATGGCCGGATCCAGCAGCGTGGTCAGCACGCGGATGAGCTTGGTTTTGGCTTGTCCGCGCAGCCCCAGTAGGATGAAATTGTGGCGCGACAGCAGCGCGTTCACAATCTGCGGCGTCACCGTGTCCTCATATCCGTACACGCCCGGAAACAGGGGCTCGCGGGAACGCAGGCGTGCGATCAGGTTCGCGCGCAGTTCGTCCTTCACGCTCCGGTGGGCCAACCGTTCCTCTGTATAACGGGCGTCGCGGCGAAGAGCTCCCAGAGTGTGTGGCAAGTCCCAGGTGTTCATGGAAGGGTCAGCAATTTGCGTGTGCTTCAGCGGGCGCGCGCCGCGCTCGATGGCCGCCGCGCGGTTCAGCCCGTATCCCCCGCTGGTGGAATGCTACGATGTTCTGAAGTCCGCCCTCCAAACTCCAAGCATCGCGACAGGGGAATTCCAGGTGCCCGATTTCGAACGTCTCTGGCCACGCCTGCAGCAGTTGGGCTTGAACGCCTATGAAGCGCGCACCTATCTGGTGCTGCTGGGGCACCCGCGCTTCAAGGCCATGGAGGCCGCTGCCCGCGCCAACGTCCCCCGCCAGAAGATCTACGAGGTGCTGGATAGCCTGTACGAAAAGGGCTTCGCCGAGGTGCTGCAGGAAAAGACCAAATCCTTCTCAGCCGTTGAGCCCGCCGTCGCTATCCCTGCTTTCCTTTCGCGCAAGCAACGTGAACTGGCCGAACAGGTGGAGGAGCAGCAACGCCAGGCCTCCCACGTGGTGCGCGCCCTGGAGGCGCTGTGCGCGCATGGGATCGCCGAACGCGCAAATCTTGACTACCTGCGCATCATCAATGAGGCCGCCCAGACCGCCAGTCACTTTCGCGACATGCTGGAATCCGCGCGCGAGGAGTACATTGAGTTCGCCCGTCCCCCCTACGCCGTCGATCCCCTGGATGAGCTGTTGGTGCGCCAGGCCTGTCAGCGTGGTGTCCGCATTCGCTTGCTGATTGAGCCGCACAACCCGGAACTGGAGCCCCAACTTCGCCAGGCCCAGGAGTACCGCAACCGGCTGCTGG
>JALOKO010000152.1 GCA_025456495.1 Bryobacterales bacterium
TGTTGGCGCCAACGCGGGATTCAACGCGCCCAACCAGTCGGCAATCCACGTCGGCTGCATGGCCGTCAACGCCCGCCGGTTCCGCGCCGCCAGTTCCGGATAGCTGACATCGCTGCGTTCCAGGTGTCGGTCTGCAATCACTCCCGTCAACGGCTGGCTATCCAGAAACGGAGTCCCCAGTGGCAGCCCAGCCAACACCTGCATCTCAGGCCGGTAACCCCAAACCAGCAACGTGTCACCATCCCCGGCCATCGCCCGCAATCGCGATGCGGCATCGTCCGCGTCGGCCCACAGCGCCAGGTCACGATGCGATGCCGTGCGGCCCTCCATCGCCTCCGTCCCTGTCCGCGCCAATGGCCCGCCGAAGCGCACCAGGGGCACAGCCAGCGTCACCGCCAGCAACAACCCACGCCACCTCACCGGCAACAGTCGCAGTCCGTGCGCGGCCAGCACCACGGTCACCGGAAGCAGCGCCAGGTAATAGCGCGGATAAAAGCGCCAACCACCCGCTACGCTCGCCAGCGCCAACAAAAACCACACCGCCAGCGGCCAGGCCTGCCGGTCCAGCCGTCGTACAAAATACACGACAGTCGGCGCCAGCAGCGCCGCGTGAAATCCCATCCAGTTCGCGGTCCGGCGCACGCCCTCGGCGTAGGGTGCGGCAAACGGAGTCTCCCGTGCATACACAGCTCCCCACGCCCAAACCTGTTGCCAGTAGGCCTCCAGCGATCCTTGCGCCCACAGGGCCAAAGGCCCCGCCAACGCGCCCGCGGCGTAGCCCGCAAGCGCCAACCGCCACTGCGGCCACAGCCACGCTACCACCACCGGCAATAGGTACAATGCCTTCCCGTTTGCCAGCAGGGCCAGGCCCGCCACCAGTGCCGCGGGAAAGGCCATCCCCCGCGCCGCCAGCCACGCCATGCCCAACGCGAAGGGGATTGTCAGCGCATCCGGCGCCAGCGAGGCCACCGCCGCCGGAGTCGCGAACACCAGGAAGAAGGCCATCAGTAACGCCGCCCCGCGTCCTTCCCATTCCCCAAACAGCGCCCGCGCCGCGCCATAGCTCAGCCAACAACACAGCATGCCGAATCCGGTCCCCAGCACCCGCAACCAAATGCCCGGCAAGCCCCCCACCAACAGGTACACCCACGCATACAGCGGCGGCTTATCGAACCATACCTCGCGATACAGCACCTGCCCATCCAGCAGCGCCCGCGCCGCCGCCATCCCGTACGCCTCGTCCACCCACAGCACGCCCACGTGCGCGAATCTGCCCAGGGCCAGCAGCGCCACGCACAACAGCGCCGTCACCCACACCCCGCGACGGCCCCCCTCCCATGCACCTGCCATTGTCATCCCACTCCAGCCTCAGCCCTCGGCGGCTCTCGGCAAGGCAATCGAAACCAGGTGGAATTCCGTCGCCTTCACCGGAGCCATTCCCACCTGTAGCACCACGGTCCCCGCCTCAATATCCGACGCCGTCATGGTCGTGCGGTCGCAGCGCACGAAGTAGGCATCCTCAGGCTTCGCGCCCGCAAAGGCCCCCTGCCTCCATAGCCCGTCCAGAAACACCTCCACCGCCCGCGCCACACGCGCCCACAGCCCCTCGTCGTTCGGCTCAAAGACCGCCCACTGCAGATCCTTCCGCAAACTCCGTTCCACCGCCATCATGAAGCGCCGCACGGGAATGTACTTCTGCTCAGCGATTGCGCCGGAACCAGTAGCCGCCGGGGGCAGCAACGTCCGCGCCCCCCACAGCACGGTCCCATGTCCGGGAAAATCCCGAATGGCGTTGATGCCCATCTCCGTCAACGCAGGCAGTTCTTCCTGCCCCAGATCACGCCCCACCATCACCGCATCCAGTGCGGCGTGCAGGCCTGCCGGAGCGCGCCAGATTCCCCGCTCCTGGTCCAGCCACGAAAGCAATCCAGCCACCGCCCCGCTGGCCCCGAAGCTGCGATTCCGTCCGTGTTGCAGCGCGTCCGGGAAGAGGATTCGCGGGTAGTACAATCCGACGTTGGGCGATGCCAGGTCCGGGTTCGCCATCACCCACGCGCGCACCTCCGCAGGCGAATCGGCCAGCAGCGGTGGGTCCACCAGCAGCAACATGCCCAGCGCCTCACACAGCCGTCGCGCCTCGGAATAAACGCGGGCGCCCTCTACCCCCAATTCTGCCGCCCGTGGAATCAGCAGCAATCCCGGCGGCTTCCGCTGCAACCCCCGCAACGCATGGATCCCTGTGCCGCGACCCTCGCTTCCCAGCAGCGAATCCGCCATCGCGCCCGGAGACGCCTGTCGCTCCCCTCCCGCACCCACCAGCGCCAATCCGCTCTCAGCCGGGTCCGCCACCCGTACCACCCACGCAAATTCCCCTCCGTTTTCAAAGAACAGGTACACCCCATAGCTCGCCTCGCTGGTGGGATGAAAGCCCCCGAACAACATCTGGAATTCTCGCCAGTTCGTCACCGGCACCGGCTCATGCAGCGGGCCCTGTGCAAACGTATCCACGAACGCCGCCACATCCATCGGAGCCAGCGCAATGGGAGGCGCACTCACTGGACCCTCGTCTCGAATCACGCCCTTGTCCCCAATCACAACCTCGTCCCTTCTCACGAACATGAAGTCCTTCAACCTTCCACGCAACCGGCGCACGGCAGCGTAGGCGGCGCGCGGCTCCAGTCCCATGGTAGCTTGGCCCACCCGCGCTCTCCTCCCGGTCGCTACCTCCTACCCCCATCCAAGCCCAAACCCCCATCCAAGCCCGAAACCCCAGCCGCGCCCCTGCACAAACCAGTGGCCCGTAGGCAGCGGCATCCGGCATGAAACAATAGAGTCGTGATACCGCGCACCCCACTCCGCCCGTCAACCCTCGTCATGCTTGCCTATGCCGTGCTCGCCTGCGTCGTGCTGGCCTTCACCGGCTGCGGGCAACAGGAAGCCCGCGCCCGCATCCCTGTGTCCATTCAGGCCGCTGACCTTCCCGGCGAACCCTGGCAGCGCGACAAGCTGGACCCCATCGCCGCGGACGCATTTCCCCAAACCCTCCGCAAGTTGGGCGCCACCACCGCCCAGAGCGCCGTTTTCCGCCAGGCGGATCGTTCGGTCTCCGTCCGTGTCTTTCAGCTTGCCAACGGCACCGTGGCCTTTGAGGCCTCCCAAACCTATCCCCGCTCCGCGAACGAATACTACTTCCAGATGGGCGCCAGCTTCGTGGTGGTTGAGGCGGAGACCCTGCGCCCTGAAGAGCGACGCCCCTTCCTGGTGGCTTTCCAGGCGGCCGCCATGCCGCAAGCCCAACAGGCGCAAGGCCAGTAACCACCATGGCCAGCGAAGCCCCTCTCCACAGCACGCCGCCCGCCGCGCAACCCTCTGCTCACTCCCCCCGCGCCGGGCGTCTCTCTGCCTGGTTTCGCAACCGCACCGCGCGCCGCGTCCCTCCCCTCGACGCCCTCTTTGAATTCTCCACTCTCGGCCTCGTGCTCTGCGGCTACCTCGCCATGCTCAGCACCGGCTCACTGGACCTCTTCACTTCCGCCTTCGTTTCCGTCGGCCTCTGCTATCGCGCCATCGCCCTCATGGGCCTGCTGCCGGTCCAGTTCCCCGGCTGGCTCCTGGGAACGCTCACCGTGGTTGCCATGCTGCTTTACCCCCTCGACATCCTCTGGTGGAGCCAGGACTTCATCCAGGCCACCGTCCACCTGCTGTTCTATCTTGCCGTCCTGAAGCTCATCTCCGCCCAGGATATCCGCGACCACGTAGCCCGCCTCGTGCTTGCTTTTCTAGTGCTGGTGGTGGCGGCTGTGCTGTCCTCTGACTCGCTCTTCTTCCTCTTCCTCCTCGGCTTTCTCGTCTTCAGCGTCATGGCCTTCACCAGCCTGGAACTGCATCGCGCCCTCCGTCGCAACCAACCCGCGACAGGCGGCTCCCATCGGCTGCTCACCCGCCTCACCGCCGTCAGTACGCTCATCTCCGTGGGCATCGTCGCCATGTCCATGGGGCTGTTCTATGCGCTTCCCCGCTCAGCCAAGGCGGCGCTCAACCAGTTCCTGCTCCAGCGCGAAATCTCCAGCGGCTTCAGTAAGGAGGTGGTATTGGGTCGCTATGGTGAACTCGTCCGCAACCCCGCCGTCGTGATGCGCATCCGCGAGATTCCCGTCAATGGCGCCATCGCTCCCCGTGCGTTTCCCGTGCATTGGCGCGGCGCCACCCTCACTGACTTCGATGGCCGCCGCTGGTCCAGCCCCATGCAAGCGGGCGAACTCATCCGTGTCGCCAACAACGAAGTCTTCCTCGAAGCCGAATCCCAACGCCGCCGCCCCGGCTTGCGCGCCGGATACCATGTCTACCTCGAACCCGACGCCGGCGAACATCTCTTCTTCCCCGGTCTTCCCGAATTCCTTCGCCTCACCCAACCCATCCTGGTGCGCTACCCTGACCACAGCGCCCGCCTCCCCAACGCCTCCAAGGATGCCGTGGAATACGCCATCTTCAGCTTCTTCGATGGCGAGTGGGAACTCGCCGAAGGCCGCATGGCCGCCCTCAGCGCCACCGATGCCGTCCGCCCCACGGATCTGCTTCGCCTGCCTTCGCTGGACCCCCGCATCGGCGATCTCGCCCGCACCGTCACCGCCGACTACGACAACGCCCTCGACAAAGCCCGCATCCTCTCCAGCTATCTCCGCGGTAACTATCGCTATCGTCTGGAGACCACCGCCGCCCGCCAACCCGATCCCCTCGCCCACTTCCTCTTTGAGAGCCGGCAAGGCCACTGCGAGTACTTTGCCTCCGCGCTCGCCGTGATGTTGCGCGAGATCGGCATCCCCTCCCGGGTCGTCACCGGTTTTGTCGCCAGCGAATACAACCCCATCACCGGCTGGCACGTCGTCCGCATGTCCGATGCCCATTCCTGGGTGGAAGCCTGGTTGCCTGAGCGCGGCTGGTTCGGCTTTGATCCCACCCCCAGTTCCCGCCTCCAACCCACCAGCCAGGTGCTCGCCCGCATGCGTCTCTGGCAGGACACCATCGACACCTTCTGGAAAGACTGGGTGCTTGCTTACGACTTCAATCGCCAGGTCTCTCTCGCGCAAATGGTGGAACGTGGGGGAGGGGAACTCGGCAACCTCGGCAACGGCCTCATCGCCGGTGCGCGCCGTCGGGGCGACTCCATTCGCGAGCTCCCCGCCCGCTATCCCTGGTTGCTGGCCGCGCTGCTCTTGCTGGTCCCCTTGCGCTGGGCATGGCGTCGTTCCAAAACTGCCCGCAAGGCGCGCGCGGTGGCTGCCGCACTGCCTCCGGCCTCGCAGTTGTACCTGCAAGCCATCCGCCTGCTTGAGAAGCGGGGTTATCACAAACCGCCTTTCCTCACCAGCGAGGAATTCGCTCTCCACATCCAGGCCTTCCCCGGTTTGGCCCCCTTACGCGAATTCACGCAGGCCTATCTGCGCGCCCGCTACGGCAATAGCCCGGATGACCTCAATCGCATGCGCGCCCTGCTTCCCGTGCTGGCCCAGGCGCCCCGCAGGCATTCCGCCCGCAAGGCCGCCATCGGCTAACCCACCCACCTCAGGCGCTTCCCAAATGGCGGTCAAACCACCGCACGAAGTCAAACAAATCCACGGTCATCGTCACCCACCCGTGCCCCTTTCCTGGATGCACCACCAGTGGCATCTCAATCCCCAGCTCCGCCGCCCGCTTCCGGAAGCGCTCAGATTGCTCCAGCG
Source organism: Bryobacterales bacterium (assembly GCA_025456495.1). Classification (GTDB taxonomy): domain Bacteria; phylum Acidobacteriota; class Terriglobia; order Bryobacterales; family Bryobacteraceae; genus JACTMJ01. Next base: position 5,721 of record JALOKO010000152.1, read on the forward strand.
GCGTCAGGGTATCGGCATCCCCATGGTGGATCAGCACCGGCGGCATCCCCCGGTGCAGGTGGTAGATCGGCGATGTCTCCCGCCCAATCTGCTTCCACGCCTCCATCTTGCCCGCATCCGGCCCAAAGGCCTTCCGAAAACTCTTCGGCGGACCCCCATCCCCCAGGTTCTCAGTCGAAGGCCCCAGGTTCAGCAGATCCGTCACCGGAAAGAAGATCGCCACCGCCTGCACGGCGCTCGATTCCCGGTCCACCAGGTCCTCTGCCTGGGGGTCCCCTTTGCCGCCACGTGTCGCAATCATCAGGCTCAAATGCCCGCCCGCGCTTCCCCCCACCATCCCCAACCGGTTAGCATCCACGCCATACTCGCCCGCGTGGTGGCGCACATAACGTACGCCCCGGTGCATATCCTCGATGATCTCCATCACGGACGCTTCCGGTTGCGAGAGATGGCACACCGCGAACACCGTGTACCCCGCCCGTAGGAAAACCGCTACCGTGGACACCGGAACCTCGCCCGGCTTGCGCGACTTCCAACTTCCGCTCACCGCAAAGATCACCCCGCGCCCGTTCGGATTCCCAGGACGGAACACATCCATCGTCAGGTCCCGCCCGTTCCGCTTGCCGTACACCACCCCATCAATGCGTTGCGCGTCCGGGTGCAGATACACCCACACCGCGCCCGCCCCGGCCGCTAGCAGCACCGCCAGCAGGCCCAGCACCAGCAGCCCCCTTCGCAACCAGCGCGGAAGCCGCAACCATCCAGGGATTCGCATTGCCATCGCTCCATCATCAATGCTCACGGAACCCGCGCGCAACGGGCCGCTCACGTTGCCGCTAAGCCATGCTTCTCGAAACGGACCTCTTCCTTCGAGCGTCTCTTCCTTAGCAGATCCGTGGGAAACCACTCCCTACGCGAAACGTCGCCCGCAGGCGTCGCCCCCAGCCGTTGTACAAAAGGATGAATGACCACTGTGCTCCGCACCGGCCTCTTGTTCCTTGCTCTCGCCCTTGCCGCGGCCGCTCCCCTGTCTCTGCGCGCCCAACAGGCATGCACCGGCTCCTCAGCCCTGCTCTCGTTCAAGCTCTACGTGAAGCCTCCCCAGCATGCCCCCTATCCGCTCCGCGAGGTGAACGAACTGCTGCCCGGCATGAAGATCCAATACCAGCCCATCCGCATCCCTGGCAACGATCTTGAGGACGCCCGCATCGCCCTCATTCTGGCTGAGAGCGTTCACGGCACAGAGACCCAGCGTCTGCTGGTGATGGAGCCTCAGCGCGCAGATCATGTCGCCGAGTGGGAAACGCCCTTTCGCACCGGGATCGTCGCGCTCGTCTATGGTCCGCAAGGCCTCAGCACCTCCAAGGTGGGCAACCTCGTCCGCAAGGACGCTTCCCTGGTAAGCAGCCTCGCCAGCTTTGCTGAGCAGAATCAGCGTATGGAAGACCTCATCCAGGTGCTGGCTGAGCAGGAAAACCGCGGCCGCCCCGGTGAGACTCTCGACGCGGCTCTCGCCGGCTTCGCTACCCGGCACGGCATGGGCATGGCGCAATGGGACCGCGAAGCGCCCACCGCCGATCAGGCCATGGCCCTCATGCGTACCCTCAACCCCACCCTCTCTGCGTTTGACCCCTTGGCCCCCAATCCCGCCCAGCGCATGCAGCAAACCGCCGGCCTCGCCGCCAGTGTCGCCGGACTCTTCTGGGGCAGTCACGTCGCCCTCTACGCAGGTGGCGCCGGACTCTTCCTGAATATGCGCAGCCTGCTCTTTCCCGGAACCGAATTCGCGTCAGCCCTCCTCCAAGCCAATGAGGATGAGCGTCTGGTCTTGTGCGCCCGCCCCCAGCAGAATCGCTCCCGCACGCGCACCGCGTTCCTCTGGGCCACGCGCATCCCCGATGCCGGCCCGCCCGCCATCACCCTCACCCAAACCGTTCATGCCGCCGCCGGACAGTCCGCCCTTGCCCCGGCTCTCCTCGGCGAAGGCGCTGAATGGCGCCATGTCACCCGTGCCCAGGAATGGCGCCTGCTTTCCCTGGACGGGCAGCGCGAACTTCCCGTCACCGTATCGGCTGACGCTGCCTCACGCGCTTTGCAATTGCACGTGCCCTCCAGTACGCCTCCCGGCCCGTATCGTATCTTCGCTCGTTGGGATTGGGATCTGCTCCACCCCAACGGCCTGCTGCAAGTGCATCAACTGGCCACCGGCCACGTACCCACCCTCAGCCAGCGCAGCCTCGCCC
>JALOKO010000153.1 GCA_025456495.1 Bryobacterales bacterium
CCCTCCGCGCACCCTCCTCCTTCCCACGCAACGCCGTACGGCGGCACAACGAAACTCCGCCTCCCCGCTTGCGCACCAGCCCATCCTCAATTGGAGAGTAGCACCACCCGCTGCCGCTGTGTCTCTGGCGCTGTCTCTGCGCTGTGTCCCTGGCGCTGCGTCCCTGGCGCTGTGTCTCTGGCGCTGCGTCCCTGCGCCGTGGCTTCGGTGCTCTGCCGCCGCTGGCGCTGTCCACCGGCCGCAGCGGCGCTCATCCCCATCGCTGTTCGCGTTACACTGGGCAGTTGCTGCCCCGCAAATCCTGTTGGCGGGATTCCGCAGCCACTCGAGGTTCCACCTGATGCCGAAATCCTACAGCGCCCCGCCTGACATGACCATCGATGTCGCCAAGAAGTACACCGCCACCTTCCAGGTAGCCAAGGGGCAAATCGTCTGTGAGCTATTCGCCAGCGCCGCTCCCCGCACCGTGAACAACTTCGTGTTCCTGGCTCGCGAGGGCTTCTACGACAACACGGTCTTCCACCGCGTGATTGCCAACTTCATGATTCAGGGCGGTGATCCGACAGCCACCGGTCGTGGCGGCCCGGGCTATCGCTTCGACGATGAGTTCGGCCCGGGCACCATGGTGCACAAGGTGGGTTCGCTCTCCATGGCCAACGCCGGCCCGGACACCAATGGCAGCCAGTTCTTCATCACCCATATCGCCACAGATTGGCTGAACGGCAAGCACACTGTATTCGGCCAGGTATTGGAAGGCCAGGATGTCGTGAACGCCACCCAGCAGGGCGATGCGCTGATTTCACTCACCATCACGGAGGCATAGCGTGCCGCTTGCCGCGCGTAGTGTCATGACGCGGCGGCGCACCCTGTCCGCCGCCGTTTCCTTCTCTCTCTGGCTTCTGATGCTAACCGGGGGAGCGGGTTGGGCCATCGCCCAGGACCCAGCTCCGCCGCCCGCGCCGAACCCCCGCCTGACCGCTGAGGAACAGCAGGCCGGCTGGCGGTTGCTGTTTGACGGGGAAACCACCACCGGCTGGAAGGGCGTCAATACCAACAGCTTTCCCTACGACGGCTGGATGGTGGAGAACGGCTATCTCCGCACCCTCAAGCCGGGTCCATCCGGAGACATCATCACCACCAGCGAGTTCCGCGACTTCGAGTTCTCCTTCGAGTGGCGGATTGAGCCTGGCGGCAACTCCGGCGTGAAGTATCTGGTAGCCGAAGGAAGACCCGAGCCCAACATCCCCGTCATCAGTCGCAACCGGCTTCCCCGCTTGGGGTTGTACCTGGTTGGATTGGCGTTGGCGGTGTACGTGCTGTTCTGGCGTCGCGGGCTATCGCGACACCTCGTGGTCCGCGTGCTGGCCATCCTGGTGGTAACGGTCTGCGGCTACAGCCTCATTACGGGCTCCCGGTCCTATTTCGATCTCATGAGCGCGCTCCGCCATTCCGCCGTGGGCTTGGAGTATCAGGTGCTGGATGACGTGGCCAATCCTGAGCCGCGCAGCAACCCGAAAGCCAGCGCCGCCTCCCTATACATCCTTGCCGAAGCCAGCCGCGACAAGGAACTCTACAGCGATGAGCGCTTCAACCATGGCCGTGTCGTCGTGCAGGGCAACCGCGTCCAGCACTGGCTGAACGGAGCCATGGTGCTGGAATACCGCCAGGACGACCCCGCCATGGCCGCTGCGGTAGCTGCCACCAAGTACGCGATTGTCCCCGGCTTCCTCAGTCGTCAGGGCGGCCAACTGGCCCTCCAGCACCACGACAACCTGGTCTGGTACAAGAACCTGAAGATTCGTGAACTGCCGCCGGAGGCCGAGGTACCTGCCGCCTCCGCACCCGCGAACGCACGCTAACTCCGACGGCCTCCCTTTCCACAATCCTGCGTGGCAACTGCGGGTGCGCCAGTCCCGCGTGCTCCCACACGCGTGTGCCCACCACCATCCAGACCCGTCTGCTCGACATACAATGGTGAGCAACGCGGCGCGGCCCCACCGGTTCGGGCCGCCTGCGAAGGGTTGCCGCCATGATTGCTACTTCCAATGCCCGTGGATTCTCCACCGTCCGTCTCCTGTTGCTGCTGGTTCTGGTGGCTGCCTTGGGGCTCCTTGCGGTTAGCCTTCTATGGAACAGCCAGTCCACTGCCACCGCCGCCAGCGAAGAAGAACTGTGGCAACTGCGCAACCTGGGCAAGGCCTTCTACGAGAACCCCACCACCCAGCAGGAAGCCGTGGAGACCTTCCGCAAGGCGCTGAATCTGGCCCCGGGTTCCGTCCGCGAGAAGCTCAACTACGGCCTGGCCCTCATGCACGCGGGCAACACGGAGGAAGGCGTCCGCCTGCTGCAGGATGTGCAGCAGCAGCAGCCCACCTTGCCCCACCCCTGGTTTGTGTTGGGGGTCCATTTCCGCAAGAGCGGCGAGGAAGAAAAGGCGCTCGAACAGTTCGAACGCATGGCCGCCCTGGTGCCCACTGAGCCGAAGACCCAGTACAACCTGGGCGTGCTCTACAAGCAGCAAGGCAATAGCGAACGCGCCATCCAGCAGTTCCTGCGGGCCGCCGAACTGGAGCCCACCCTGGCCGCCCCCCACTTCCAGTTGTTCAACATGTACCGCCTGGCCGGGCAGCGCGAACAGGCCAACGAACGCCTGGCCATCTTCAAGCAAATCAAGGCCGCCCAGGAAGGCGCCGTCATCCCTGAGGACATGGACTGGAGCGACTACGCCGAAATCTACGACCCCATTCACCCGCAGTCCGCCGCCCTTGACCAGATGCCCGTCCCGCGCCTGACCGCCGACAACGAACAGATTGATAGCAGCATCGATCCGGCCACCTCCGGCGCCTTAGTCCTCGACGCCACCGGCACGGGCAGCGCAGACCTTGTCGTGTGGTGGAAGGGCGGCGTACGCGTCTACCTGCAGGCTGGAAAGCGGCTGAATTCCCAGACATTAGCGGCATTCCGGCAAGTAAACCACGTGGCCGCCGCAGACTTCGACAACGACGGCCGGACTGACCTTGCCATTGTGACGAATGAGGAAATTACCCTCCTGCGCAATACCGGCACGGACTTCGTAATCGCCGCAGGGGTGCTGCATTCATCGCCCTACACCCGCGCTCTGTGGCTGGACTACGACCACGATTACGACCTTGACCTGATTGCCCTTGGGGAACAACCGGCCGTATGGCGCAACCAGGGCCAAGCGGGATTTCGCAACCAACTCAACGCCATCCCCTTCGTTAAGGGCACGCCCGTGGACGCTGCCGTTATCCGCCAGATCGCCGATTCCAAGGCCATGGATTTCGTGGTCAGCTACGCCAACCGCCCCGCCGTGCTATACAAAGACCGCCTGGGCGGCAGCTTTGAAGCGCGCGAACTGAACGATGTGCCCGCCAACGCGAACGGTTTCCAGGTGGCTGATGTTGACCATGACGGCGCCCTCGACCTCGCCTTCCTGGAGGGCAGTCACGTTCACCTGCTACGCAACCTGCGCGGCGCCTGGGCGCTGGCCAAGCGGCTTCCCGCCAGCACCGGCTTTCTGTTGGCCGATTTCGCCGGTCTGGCCGTCCATGATCTGCTGGCCGATGGCGTGCTGCTGTCTGGCGACGGCGGCCAGTACGCCGAATCGCGCGACGCCGCCAGCCTGGCCGAACGCCACGCCCTGGTGGCCGCCGATTTCGATGGCGACGGCCGCCTGGACCTGGCCGGCGTCACCGCCGACGGCGCCCTCATCCGCAGCCTGAATCGCACCGAAGGCACGGGCCGCTGGCTGCGCGTCTCCCTTCAAGGCGTCAAAGCGCCCCTGCGTGCCCTGGGCTCCATCGTCGAGGTGAAGGCCGGCCCGCGCTACCAGAAGTTCTTCTACACGGGCGCCCCCCTGCTGGTGGGAATGCGCGGCCACCAGAAGGCCGACACCATCCGCATCACCTGGCCCCACGGCCTCATCCAGAACGAAATGAACCAGGCCACCAACCAGGCCTACCGCTACGAAGAGGCACAGCGCCTTTCCGGTTCCTGCCCCATGATCTTCACCTGGAACGGCAGTAAGTTCACCTTCATCACCGATGTGCTGGGCGTGGCGCCGCTGGGCGCCAAGTCCGGCGACGGCAGCTACTTCCCCACCAACAGCGACGAGTACATCTGGATTGACGGGGAACATCTGCGGCCCCGCGACGGCATGCTGGACCTGCGCATCACCGAAGAACTGGGCGAAGTGTCGTACCTGGACATGCTGGAACTGATTGCCGTGGACCACCCGGCGGATGTCGATGTGTTCTCCAACGAGAAGTGGAAATCTCCTCCCTACCCCGAGTTCCGCCTTTACGGAACGAAGTCCCGGCGCTACCCGGTGCGCGCGCTCAGCCAGGGCCAGGACGTGTTGCAGGTGCTCCAGCAACGCGACCAGGTCTACGTAGACAACTTCAAGCGAAACTTTCAGAATGTGGCGGAAATGCATGCACTGGAACTGGATTTCGGCCAGACCGCCTCTTCCAACAAGGCCTTCCTGGTGCTGAACGGCTGGGTGGATTGGGCCGACGGCAGCACCTTCCTGTCGCGCGAACAGGAGGGCGATGGCGGCTTGGTCCCCCCCTATCTGCAGGTCCGCAACGCCAAGGGTGAATGGCAAACGGTCATCGACGACCTGGGCATGCCCTCCGGCAAAACCAAGACGCTGGCCGTGGACCTCACCGGCAAGTTCCTCAGCGCCAGCCGCGAGGTGCGCATCGTCACCAACCTCTGCGTCTTTTGGGACGAGGTCTTTCTGGGCGAGGACGCCACCGCGCCTACCCTGAACCTCACCCCCCTTGCCGCCACCGAAGCCACCCTGGGCTACCACGGCTTCTCCACCTCCATCATTCATCCGCAGCGCAAGAAGCCGGAGCACTTTGAGTACGAACCCACCACCCCACTGTCCTACTGGAACCCCACCCGGGGCAACTACACCCGCTACGGCGACGTGGCGGATCTGGTGACCACAGTGGATGACCGCTACGTCATCATGGGTTCGGCCGACGAGGTGCGCTTGCGCTACCGGGCCACGGACCTGCCGCCCCTGCCTGCGGGCTGGAAGCGCGACTACCTGCTCCGCGTGGAGGGCTGGGCCAAGGACGCCGACGCCAACACCGCCTTCGGCGATAGCGTAGAACCGCTACCCTTCCGCAAGATGTCGCAGTATCCCTATCCGCCCACGGAACGCTACCCGGACACCCCGGCCCATCGCGAATACCGCGAACAAATGAACACGCGGCCCGCCTTGCTGTACACCCGGCCCCTATCCCGCTAGCCTGCTTGCCTGGCGTGATAGCCTTAGGGGGCCGTACAATTTCCGATTCGATTCTCTGAAACCGAATCGGAGCCCCATCAGTCCAATGGGTTTATAGAAAGGTTCCGTACCCGATGACGCATCCCAAAGTCTCTCCGCTATCCCTGCTTGCCGTGATGATGGCCGCCTGTTTGCTGGGACCAATTCTCCCCGCGTTCGCCACCTCTCCGGTAAGCCACGAAGTGTACCCCTTGCAACCCGGCGAACAAGTGCTGCAGGTCATCCCCCGCCCGCGTGGAGGCACGTACCTGGTGGTGGGAAGGCAGGCTCCCAACGCCATCTGGGCCTTCCTCAGCACCACTTTCCCCGTTGCAGGAATCAGCACGTCGCCACCGATCCCCGGAAACCGCCAACCCTTCTCATCCACCAGCGCGGTCACGCTGGCGTCCGGCAGTCCCACCGCCATCGTCCGCCTGGGCCTGAACAACGAAGAGGTCTCCCGCCTCCCGCTGGACAGCCCATCCATCGCCACATTCCGCAAGGCGCTTGTGGACACAGACGGCAGCCTCATCGTGCTGATGAACACCTCCACGCCCGGATTACCGCTGGTGAACCCGCTCTTCCCCCTGCAGATTCCCCCGCTTCCGGAAGACCCTCTGGACGGCCCTCCCACCCGATACGGCTATCTCTTGAAGACCAACGCAGCGGGCAGCCGCATCGAACGCTCCACCCTCATCGGTGGCGCGGCAGCGCCTGGGCTGACACCGCACATGGCCCCCGGCACCAACATCCACGACATCACCCAGGACACCCAAGGCAACCTCTATCTCACCGGCTCCACCAGCCACCCCGACTTTCCCGTCACGCCATCCGCAGCCAAAACAGACCCCCGCTTTGACATTCAGGCCAAAGGCGCTGAAGGCTTCCTGATGAAGCTCGGCCGCAACCTCGACCGGGTGATCTACTCCACCTTCCTGGGTTCGGACGAAGCCCTGCCCTACGATTGCACAGGCCTGGGCGCACCACTCCTCGATCAATCCCACCACAGCGCGGGCTACGCCGTGAAGGTGAACACCCAGCAACAGGCCATCGTCTACGCATCCACCAATGGCAAGGCGATCCCAGCCACCCCGGGCGGCTACCAGGCCGCGCAAACCCCTGGCGCACCCGCCTGCCAGAACCCGCCCCCGGTGCTCAACAGTCCCTTCAGCAACACACGCCCGGTTTCGCTGCTTCGCTTCAGCGCCGATGGCGGCACCCTGCTCACTTCGGCCTACCTGGGCCTCACGGGCCTCACTACCCTTGCGAACAGCAGCGGAGATGCCCTGCACCTGCAGGCTGACGGCAGCATCATCGCGGCGCTGGATGAGGTGCGCACCAACCCCGGCGCAGCCATGCGCTTCCTGCGCCTGGACGCCAATCTGTCCACGGTGCTCGCGCAGGCTGACCTCGCCACGAATGGCTATCCCATCCTGGGCCGTCGCCTCACGCTCCAGCCCAACGGCAGCCTTTGGCTTTCCGGCGACCTCTGGCCACGGGCTGTTCGCACTCCCTTCGGAGGCGGACCGCCGGTCGCCGACCCCATTGACCGCATCGGCGACATCCCTTTCACCGTGCTCGCGGGCGACGACCTGCTGGTCCGCGTCAGCGCCCACGATCTGCAACCGCAGGCGGCCTACCTGCTGCCCAACGGCGCCTCCTCGGCGGGGATTCGCGCCACAGGCCTCACCGTCGATCTGTTCTCGCCAGCCGGCGGCCGCATGAGCATTCCTACCTCCGGCAGCATCGTGCCCGCAATTCTAGCTGTCGCCAACGCCGCCGGTCTGCAGGGAAAGCCCACGGCGTCCCCCTACGAGTTCCTCAGCCTCTATGGTGAGGGCATCGGGCCCGCCACCGCCGTAAGCGCCAGCTTCAGCCCGCAGGGCGATCTGCCCACGTTGCTGGGCGGCGTGCGGGTGTGGCTGGACGGCGTCGCCGCCCCCTTGCTCTACGCGGGCAACGGCCAAGTGAACTTCATCGCGCCCGCCCAACTCGCCAACCGTACCCCCGGTGCGCGCGTCCTGCTGGAACTGGAACGCGACGGTGCCATCCTGGCTACCGTCCCGCTGCGCACCACGGCTTGGGACATCCATCCCTTCCGCCATACCAGCCAGCAGCGGGCTGGCGATGTGATCGTGCTCAACCAGGACGGCACGGTGAACAGCAACACCAACCCGGTCCAGCGCGGCCAGGCCATCACGCTGTACTTGAATGGTGGCGGCGCACCCCCTGACCGCTTCCCCGCAGGACGCCGCGTACCTTCCGCGCGCCCTTTCAGCATGCTCATACCGAAGATGGAATCGGCCCGACTCGTGAGCACGCCAGGTTCTACAGCAACTGCCACACTGTCTTGGCCTGTCGAATACCTTGGCGCGGCGCCTTCGCTGGCAGCGGGCACACTGCAACTGAACGTGCGCGTCCCCACGAATGCCAGCGGGCTCCTGCTTGGGCTTGTTCCGCAAGGGACGGCTCCCAACATCGCCTTGGCCACCCTTCAGTTTCTGGAACCGGACGCTCAACCGGATGCCGTGCCTGCCGCGCTCCCCGTCAGCGTGACCGTCTGGCTGAAACCCTAACCGGGCGATCCCATACCCCCGGTCAACCGGCATGGGGGAGGCACAGCAACCAACCCGCCTCCCCCCATGCCCGCATCCGCCGCGC